>NZ_JBJHZX010000010.1:0-120825 GCF_045310515.1 Candidatus Clostridium eludens
GGAGTTTTTCTTTTTCCTACTCATAGCTATAAGCTTTCCGGAACCACAGGTAAAACCTGTGGTATTCTAAAATAAAAAAAGATGACCCCTGTTCAATACAGAAATCATCTTCTTAATCTAGCCTAGTCTTTTTTTATTGCCCTTGACAAAGGGTACATTTCACTACAATACAGAGTTCTTTTATTTTTAAAGATAACTCTTTATATCATTAACTTTATTTAACCTTTCCCAAGGTAAATCTATATCTGTTCTTCCAAAATGTCCGTAAGCTGCAACTTGCCTATATATAGGTCTTCTTAACTCTAGATCTCTTATTATAGCTGCTGGTTTTAAATCAAACACTCTATTTACTATATCAATTATCTTCTCCTCTGGTATCTTTTGTGTGCCAAAAGTATCTACACTTATTGATACAGGTTCTGCTACACCTATAGCATAAGCAATTTGTATCTCTAGCTTGTCAGCAACTCCAGCGGCAACTAAATTCTTAGCCACCCATCTAGCAGCATAAGCAGCGGATCTATCCACTTTAGTAGGATCCTTTCCTGAAAATGCCCCACCGCCATGTCTTCCGTAACCACCGTAGGTATCAACTATTATCTTTCTTCCTGTAAGTCCAGAATCCCCCTGAGGGCCTCCAACTACAAACCTTCCTGTTGGATTTATAAAATATTTAGTATTAGAATCTAAAAATTGTGGTGATACGATAGGTTTTATAACATTATCTATTATATCTTTTTCAATTTGCTCTCTGGTCACAAATTCATCATGCTGGGTAGATACTACTATTGTATCAACTCTAATTGGTTTATTATCCTCATATTCTATAGTAACCTGTGTTTTACCATCCGGCCTTAAATAATTTAAAATACCTTCTTTCCTAACCTGCGCTAATCTCTTTGAAAGTTTATGAGCAAGATTTATAGGCATAGGCATATATTCTGGAGTTTCATTTGTGGCAAAGCCAAACATCATACCCTGATCTCCAGCTCCTATGGCATCCAACTTTTCCATTTTACCTGCTTTAGCTTCCATGGACTGATTAACTCCCATAGCTATATCTGATGATTGTTCATCAATTGAACTTAAAACGGAACAAGTATCACCATCAAATCCATATTTAGCTCTAGTATATCCTATTTCCTTTATAGTTTTTCTAACTATTTTAGGAATGTCAATATAACATTCAGTAGATATCTCTCCCATAACTAAAATCATACCTGTAGTAGTTGCAGTTTCACATGCTACTCTTCCATAAGGATCTTGTTCTAAAATAGCATCCAAAATAGCATCTGAAATTTGATCACACATTTTATCTGGATGTCCCTCTGTAACTGATTCGGATGTAAATAACTTTCTCATTTTCGATACCTCCTACTGTATAAAATAAAAAACCACTTCAATAAGAAGAGGTTAAATGAATTAACTACTCTCTTATCTCGCAGACTTTTAACTGCCGGAATTGGCACCTTGGTGGGTACACACTGGTTGCCGGGCTTCACAGGGCCTTTTCCCTCCACCTCTCTTGATAAGAGCTTTTATATTATGTTTTCTTAACTGTAAAGAAATAAACACTTACGTAAAACAAAAAACACTTAAAAGTGCTTTTTATGGTGGAGGAAGATGGATTCGAACCATCGAAGTCACTGACAACAGATTTACAGTCTGCCCCCTTTGGCCACTCGGGAATTCCTCCGCATTTGGTGCTGGCAGTAGGCTTCGAACCCACGACCTACTGATTACAAGTCAGTTGCTCTACCTGCTGAGCTATGCCAGCTTATTTTATTATTAAATAATGGTGGGCACAACAGGGCTCGAACCTGTGACCCTCTGCTTGTAAGGCAGATGCTCTCCCAGCTGAGCTATGCGCCCAAAATTTTTTTATGGTGGAGGAAGATGGATTCGAACCATCGAAGTCACTGACAACAGATTTACAGTCTGCCCCCTTTGGCCACTCGGGAATTCCTCCACATTTGGTGCTGGCAGTAGGCTTCGAACCCACGACCTACTGATTACAAGTCAGTTGCTCTACCTGCTGAGCTATGCCAGCTTATTTTTAAGCTATCTATCTAGAATACAAACACACCTAACGTAGATTAGTATACATTCTCATTCATTTATTTTCAAACCTACTATACCCGTATAACATAATATTAAACGTTTATTACTCTGCATTTCTTTATATTTCTCCAAAAATCATATGTATCTAATTCAATTCTAATATTTCATATAATGTTATCATATACATTAATATATAATGTTCTCTACAAAAACATTATAAGGTTTTATACATGAAGGAAGGTGAATATATTGAATAAAGTAAAAGTCAATTATAAAAATCCTTTGTCCTACTATGAGCTTGCCTATTTTCTGAAAAATTATATTGATAAAGATACTATTATCATATGTATTGGTACAGATCGATATATAGGAGACTGTTTAGGTCCTTTAGTAGGTACCCTGTTAAAGTGCAAACATTTTCCGCTTCCAACTTACGGTACAATTTCAGACCCTATACATGCACTAAACATTGAAAATAAATTAAACCAGATAAAGCTAATTCATCCCAATAGTAATATTATAGGAATAGATGCTTGCTTAGGAAATTCAGAAAACATAGGAGAAATACAAGCAAGAGATTTCCCTGTTCATCCTGGTAAAGGCGTTGGAAAGTCCCTTCCAAACGTAGGAAATTCTTCTATAATAGGTATAGTTGATTCAAATGAAAATGAAAACCTATTTAATAACTCTAACAACATACGTCTAAATTTAATTTTAAATATGGCTGAGGTAATACTTTATTCATTAATTCATTCATATTATCTATATTACAACAATATATTATCTTAAGCATACATAATAAAAAACCCAACTTAAATAAATGTAATTTACAGGAACAATAAGTTAGATTTCACTTTTAATATGTTAAAATATATTAATTTTGCATGATCAATCTATTAATGTTATATCGTCACCAGTAAAAAAAACTTCCATTTTATCTAAATATTCAAGAACTTTACCTGTACCCAAAGCCACACAGGATATTGGATCTTCAGCCACATAAACAGGTACATGTGTAACTTCATTTATTAGATCACTTAACCCATTTAATAATGCTCCTCCACCAGTCATGAAAATACCTTTTTCAGCTATATCCGCTGCTAATTCTGGTGGAGTTTTTTCTAATACTGCATGGGTTGTATCCGCTATAGCGTTTACGATTTCCTTTAATGCTATCCTCATTTCCTCAGAAGACACCGTTATATTTTTAGGAAGTCCTGTAACCAAATCTCTTCCTCTTATTTCCATAGTCACTTCTTCTTCTCTATTAAAAGCAGAACCTATATTTATTTTTAAATCTTCTGAAGTCCTTTCTCCAATCATTAGCTTATGTTCTTTTCTAATATATTTCATTATAGCTTCATCAAACTTATCTCCTGCTATTTTTATAGAGGATCTTACAACTATTCCTCCTAGAGAAATCACTGCCACATCCGTAGTTCCCCCGCCTATGTCTATTACCATATTACCACTTGCCTTAGTTATATCAATTCCTGCACCTATAGCTGCAGCTAGAGGTTCTTCAATCAAAAATACCTTTTTTGCACCTGCATTTTTAGCCGCATCAATTACAGCTCTTTTTTCAACTTCAGTAGCTTCACAAGGAACACACACCACTATTCTAGGTGCTGACATCCTTTTCTTTCCGCAAGCTTTACTTATAAAATATTTTAACATCTTTTCTGTTACATCGTAGTCAGATATAACACCTTCTCTTAATGGACGAATGGCAACAATATTACCTGGTGTCCTCCCTATCATTTGCCATGCTTCTTCCCCTACAGCAAGTACTCTATTCTTACTCTTATCTATAGCAACAACTGAAGGTTCTTTTAAAATTACCCCCCTACCTTTAATATACACAAGTACTGTAGCTGTGCCTAGGTCTATGCCCATATCAGTTCCTATATTAAAAAACATTCCTTCTTCACTCCTAATCTTACTAGCTTTTCACAATAAAAATGTAAACTTATTATCTTTATTATCATATCATATTCTAATTATAATGGGAATGTTTTTACCCTTCAATAGCTTTATATTTCATTTTTGTAGCTTTTCCACCTCTTATATGCCTTTCCGCCTTATTATAATCCAATATATTCTTGGCTTCTTGGGCAATTTGTGGATTTATCTTTGGCAACCTTTCTGTCATATCCTTGTGTATAGTACTTTTACTTACCCCAAAAACTTTAGCCGTTTTCCTTATAGTGGCTTTAGACCCTATTATATATTTAGCAACTTCTAAAACTCTTTCTTCAATGTAATCTTTCAAATTTATTCAACTCCTTTATACAGTTAGCACTTAACAGCAATAAATAAAAGTTTTTAATGCATCCATAAATATTTTTTATACAGTTTCATAATTTTTCGCAATTGCTCGTCCCCCTATATTTATAAATATGCTCATTTATATTTTTAAATTCATGGTGTATTGGCCATTTCTCCACAAAATTCTGAGAAATGGCCTATTGCTAGTATTTTATATATTTTCCTGGATCTACAAATTCATTGCCTTTTAAAATTGCAAAATGTAGATGATCCCCATATTTTTCATAAGCTGACCTTAAAGTACTTTTGCCAACTATTCCTATAGCAGTTCCCTTTTTCAATGTTTCCCCTACATTAACTTCTACATTAGGATCTAAATTGGAATAAACAGTTTTTAATCCATTCTGATGATCTATGATAACTTCTACTCCATCTTGGGTGGCTTTATTAACTTCTTCTACTTTTCCATCCATAGCTGCAAATACAGGTTTTCCTAATGCTGTTTGTATATCATACCCCAAGTTTGGCCTATAAGTACTTGTAGAATCCCAATATACTGGATCCTCTGAATATGCTCTTGCAATAGTTCCTTCCACTGGTTTTTGGAAAGAAGTACTAGCTGAACTAGATACACTTTTTGAAGTTTCTTCAGATGCATTTGCATTAGCATTTGTTTTATTATTCTTTTTTACCTGGAGAGCATTATCATAACTTGAAGAAGATTCTTTATCTGTCTTTGCTATTTCTTTAGTTTGTTTTTGCTGTAAAGCTACACTTTTTTGTAATTCAGCACTTTGATTTTTATTATTTCTTGCAGTTATCACTGCAACTGTTGCCACAACACAAAGACAAATAAAAAGTATTATATAAAAACCCTCCTTTTTTAAAAAGTTAAATGTTCTACTAAAAATTTTTCTGTCCATATGAACACCTCCTTTTTGTAGTTTGTCCAGACAATGACAAAAAATACATATTATATAATTTTTTCTTTATAATTTTTACAAAAAATTATAAAGAGACAAGATAAAAATTTTTCACCTTGTCTCTTTATATATTTAACTTTCTCATGAAGTGATTCTAAACTTTAGAAAGACTTATTATAAGCACAACGTACCTATGTTCCATTTTCAAGTGACTGGAGTGTCAGTAATGTAACCTCCGAATAAATTTCACATTATCTTACATAAAATGCTTCTACATTTTGTAACCCTGTTTTATTATAATAATGAGCTAATATTTCTTTATACCCTTTACCATCTTTAGCCATGGCGTTAGCTCCCCACTGACTCATTCCCACTCTATGTCCATATCCAATACACTCAATAATTATATTATCTCTAAAATATATATTAAAATCTGAAGAATTTAGTGACATAATAGTTCTGAAGTTTACCCCAGATACAGTAACTGCTCCTAATTTAATTTCCTTAACGGAACCTCCTTCATTTCTGGATTTTACAACTATCTGGTTAGATAAATTTTTTACAGACAATCCCGAATCAGGATATTTTGAATTTACTTTGTCTATAAAAGCAGCATAAGATAGTTCTATAGAAGTTCTATATTTACGTGCAGATTCCTCTCCTGGACTTTCTACACTCTTTAAATATTCTTCTCCCTTTCCAAACACATCTACTGCATTTTCTGTCTTACCCCCACTTACTGCAAAATAATAGGGCTCCATAACCAACTTATTTTCGTAGCTTAATACCTGTCCTGAAGTAGCTCCCACTGCATTTACTATTTTATTCCAATATTCATCTTTCTTAGATTCAGGCCACTTTTTCATTATATCTTCTTTACTCATAAATACTTGACATGCCACTGTATCACATACATCAGCTCCAGTATTACTTTTATATTTTTTGCCGCCATATACTTCCATATGTGCCGCTCCAAAAGTCCTAGCTGCTACAGCTTGAGCCTTAATTGCCTCTTCTGAAAATTCTGCAGGCATTTCAGATGCTACCACCCCCACTACATATTCCTCCAATGGAATTTTTTCTACTTTATCTTTTTCAGTTATGTACACTTTTATATCCTGTGGAATATAATTGTAGCTCTCATTTTTTGATTTCATTATAAATTCAGGTAGAGTATACTTTCCACTTTGCATTCCTGTTATAAATAAAGAAAGTAAAATTATAAATGCTGTACTCATAAATATTAAAATAACCAGTTTTTTTATAAAGTTCATAATATATTTTTTCATTTTGCTCTCCTATGTTATAGCTTAATATATTTCTATTATGACAGTACTAAAATTATTCCATTAAAACCCCTATAACTAAATAAAAAAGAGAAAATTGCAGCAAAGATTTTCTCCTTTTATCAATAACAAAAAATTATTCATTTATTCTTTTAATATCAGCTCCCAACACCTTTAGTTTCTTTTCAATATCCACATATCCCCTATCTATGTGATATACATCCCCAACTTCTGTTTCTCCTTCTGCTACTAGTCCACAAAGTATAAGTGCCGCACCAGCTCTGAGATCTGTAGCCTTAACTTCTGCTCCTGTAAGCTTATCAACTCCTTCTATAACTGCACTTCTTCCATCTATTTTTATGTTTGCCCCCATTCTCTTCATTTCCCCTGCATGCATAAACCTATTTTCAAAAATAGTTTCCGTTATAATACTCGTACCCCTCACTGTACATAAAAGTCCTGTAATCTGTGACTGCATATCCGTAGGAAACCCTGGATAAGGCATGGTTTTGATATCTATAGGATTTAAATCTCTATCTCCATCCACAATTAAACTATTTCCATCACATTTTATATACACACCAGCTTCAGTAAGCTTGGCGATTATTGGTTTTAAGTACTCTTCATTCACACCATTTATTCTGATTTTACTCCGTGTTATTGCTGCAGCCACCATAAAAGTTCCTGATTCTATTCTGTCACATATTGGCCTATGAGTACTTCCTTTTAACTCTTTTACCCCTATTATATGAATGGCTCTAGAGCCTGCACCAGTAATATTTGCTCCCATACTATTCAAAAAATTTGCCAAGTCCTTTATCTCTGGTTCCTCTGCTGCATTTTCTATTATAGTCTCCCCCTGAGCAGTCACTGCTGCCATCATTATATTTTCTGTAGCTCCCACTGAGGGAAAATCCAGATATATTCTGTTTCCTATAAGCTTTTTAGCCTTAGCCTCAACAAAACCATGTTCTACATTTACTTTTGCACCAAGGGCAGCAAAGCCTTTTAAATGTAAATCTATCGGCCTGCTTCCAATATTACATCCTCCTGGAAGGGATAATTTAAATTCTCCAAATCTGGATATCATGGGTCCCATTATTAAAAATGATGCCCTCATTTTTTTCACTAATTCACTACAAGGATCACAATAATCTATATTAGAGGTATCTATACTAATTTTATTTGTATCTTTATCTATATTTACACCTGCTGATATACTCTTTAATATATTACTTATTACAAAAACGTCTTCTAGCATAGGCACCTGCTCTATAACACACTTACCTCCACTTAAAATACAAGCTGCTATAATAGGTAATACAGAATTTTTAGCAGCACTGATATTGACTTCTCCATGGAGTTTATTTCCCCCTCTAACTACTATTTTACTCATAGTGTTCCTCCATTCTATAATTGCTGATATGTTAATTAATTTTTATCAAGCTACTGACTATTTTTAACAAAAAGCAATATTACCTTTAATAAGGTACATAAAAGTAAATAACAAATTAAAATTGACTAAAGCAGGAAAAAACAGTAATCAGTGCTGTAAATTATATTAAAATTTAACACAAGCTATATTTTCAATATGTTTCCATTATCTCTGGAGTGCCCATAATTATATAAGTTCCCATATCATACTTCATAACAGCATAATTAAAATCTATTAGATTTCCTTCGCTTTGTATAGATTCATATCGACCAGTATATGCGGTAGAAGTATATCCATCTTCCAAAGGTATTGTTTTTATATTACAGGTATTCCAATACTCCAGAATGCTCTTTACTTGTTTATTTATAGCATCAACATTTCCTTTCTCAACTTTTGCCTTAACATATTCAAAATATCTGCACTTTTCCGCCTGACCAGATAAACACATCTTTATATTACTCTTTATATCTTCTAACTCATAAGTACTGCATATCTTTATAATATTAACTGTTATAACATTATAGTTTTCATAATTTACACTCTGTATATAACCATCAATACTATCATTGTTAAAGTATATTGAATAAGCTTCATTATTTTTTGATACTTTTTTATTTAGCTTATAATATTTATCTAATTTTATGGATATTTCATCTACAGCTTTTTCTCCAGAACCTTCAGTAGTGAAAACTGCCATGACTCCACATTCTGTAGGTTTGCTGTTGGTGCTATCCAATATATTTCTAAATAAATCTACTTTTTCTCCAGTAGAACTAAACCCTTCTTGCAATATCTGCTTATTATAGTAACCATTCACTGGAACACCTAAATAGCATTGAAAAAAAACTAAACACAATAGTAAAAAAAATATTATTCCTATCTTTTTCATATGATATAGTCCTGCAAAGACATTGTACAGGACTTCTCACCCCCTCACCTTTACTTTAGAAATTATGGACAACTTTTCTATTAATATTCGTAAAAATTTCTATTTTGTATTATTTTTACAGAGATTTAAAATAACAGTTTCCATTAACAACTTCAGAAAATAAAGATTTCATATATGAGGGGTCTTATATTAATATATAAATATGCTCAATAGAATGTGCATATTTGACATAAAAAAACACTATCAAAATTCACCCTACTACGGTGATTTTCGATAGTGTCTTTTATGTTAAAAGAAATACCCAAATTACTAAAAGTTTTACTGTATTAAATTAATTCTAGCTAATGCTCTATCCAATGCTAACTGTGCCCTTTTTATATCTATTCCATTTTTATCAACCAATCTTTCTTGGGCCCTTTTTTTAGCTTCTCGCGCTCTTTTTATATCTATTTCTTCTGGCCATTCACAAACATCACATAATATTTTCAGTTCATTATTTTTTACTTCTAATATCCCACTTGATGTAAATGCCTTTAATCTTTTACCATCTTTTTGAACAATTTCAGTGTCTGCAGGTTTTAATGTAGTAACTAAAGGCATATGACCTGGAAGAATTGCTATGCTGCCTTCAATGCTTTCTGTTATTACTTCCACTACCTCTCCTTTATAAAATTCCCTGTCAGGAGTAAGGATAGTTAATTTTAAAACTTCTGACATACTAATCTCCTTCTTAAAAGTAAATATAATTTTACTTTTAAATACATATTTAATTGTTTACCATGCTTTTAGCAGATTCAACAACCTCATCTATACTTCCTTTAAACAAGAAAGCCGTCTCTGGTAAATTATCATATTTACCCTCAAGGATTTCTTTAAAACCTCTCACGGTCTCTTTTACAGGTACATATTTTCCTTCATATCCTGTAAACTGTTCTGCAACAGCAAATGGTTGTGATAAAAACCTTTGTATTCTTCTAGCTCTTATAACCACTAATCTGTCTTCTTCCGAAAGTTCATCTACACCTAAAATTGCTATAATATCTTGAAGTTCACTATATCTTTCAAGTATATGTTTAACATCTGATGCCACTTTATAATGTTCTTCTCCCACAATCCTAGGATCTAATATCCTTGATGTTGAAGCTAAAGGATCAACTGCAGGATAAATACCAATTTCTGATATAGACCTTGAAAGTACTGTAGTAGCATCAAGATGTGTAAAAGTTGTTGCCGGTGCCGGATCAGTTAAATCATCTGCAGGAACATATACTGCCTGAACAGATGTAATAGAGCCCTGCTTTGTAGATGTTATTCTTTCCTGAAGGGAACCCATCTCTGTAGCAAGTGTTGGTTGATATCCAACAGCACTAGGTATTCTGCCTAGTAAGGCCGAAACTTCAGAACCTGCCTGAGTAAACCTGAATATGTTATCTATAAATAAAAGCACATCCTGACCCTCATCCCTAAAATACTCTGCCATAGTAAGTCCTGCAAGTGCCACTCTCATTCTTGCACCCGGAGGTTCATTCATTTGCCCAAATACCAAAGCAGTTTTATTTATAACACCAGATTCTTGCATTTCATAATATAAATCATTACCCTCTCTGGTTCTTTCTCCAACACCTGTAAAAACAGATAATCCACCATGTTCTTTTGCTATATTGTTTATAAGTTCTTGTATAATAACTGTTTTACCAACACCTGCACCACCAAATAATCCTATTTTTCCACCCCTTTGGTATGGTGCAATAAGATCAATAACCTTAATACCTGTTTCAAACATCTCGGGCTTAACAGATTGATCTTCAAAGCTTGGCGCCGGCCTATGAATAGGAAAATATTTTTCTGCTTCTACCGCTCCCTTTTCATCAATAGGCTGACCTAACATATTAAAAAGTCTTCCTAAAACTGGTTCTCCTACAGGCACAGATATAGGTGCTCCAGTATCTAAAGCATCTATACCCCGCATTAACCCATCTGTACTCTCCATAGATATAGTCCTTACTATATCATCACCTAAGTGCTGTGCAACTTCTGTGATAATCTTTCTATCCTCTAATTCTATATTTATGGCATTATATATGTCTGGAAGGTTTTCTTCATCAAATTTTATATCTACTACAGGTCCTATGACCTGAACAACTTTGCCTATATTTGGCATGAACGTCCCTCCTTACCTTAGAGCTTCTGCTCCTCCAACTATTTCAGTTATTTCCTGCGTTATAGCAGTTTGTCTTTCTCTATTATATTGAAGATTTAATTTATCTAACAACTCATTTGCATTTTTAGTAGCTCCATCCATTGCTGTCATTCTAGAGGCCTGTTCACTAACCTTTGAATTTATCATGCAATTAAGTATTTTTTGTCCCAAATGCAGCTCTACCACATTTTCCATCATTTCATCTGCAGGTGGTTCAAATTTCACAATAAAATTTCTTTTTTCCACTTGATTAGCTTCAATAGGAAGCAGCTTTTCAATAATTACATTTTGCTTAACAGTTGAAATGAATTTAGTAAATATTATATTAATTTCTCCAACTTTGCCGCTTCTATAGAGTTCTAGTGCTCTGTATGCTATATCACCTGCTTCTCTTATTGTAGGAACATCAGGAATATCTATATATTCTGCTTCTATATTATAGCTCAGCCTTTTGAAATACATCTTTCCTTTTTGTCCAACAGCTACTAGAAAAAATTCTTCTTCATCTTTTAATTTTATAGCATTTAATTCATTTACAACGTTGACATTGAAACCTCCGCACAATCCCGTGTCGGAATTTAAAGCTATATATAGTTTTTTATTGTTTTTATTACCCTTTGTATAAATATTATTTTCATCAGCTTCTAATGCAAATTCATTTGCAATAGAACTAAAAAGTTCACAATATTTATTGTTTGCCTCAAGTTTCTTCCTAACTTTTCTAAATTTAGAGGTGGCAATAAGTCCCATGGCCTTGGTTATTTTTTTAGTACTAGTTATTGATTTAATTCTTCTTCTAATTGTAACAAGTCCTGCTCCTGCCATACTTCACCTCCTTGAGATAACTACATCTCTACCAAAAATATTTTTTTAAATTCTTCTATGGCATTTCCAAGTTTATCACTTAATTCATCAGATATAATTCGACTTTCTCTTATTTCATCCCCTATTTCTCTATGGTGGGTATCCATATAATCCAAGAACTCTTCTTCAAATTGTGATATTTTCTCCACCGGTACATCCATTATGTAATTTCTACTTGCCGCAAATAATATCATTACCTGCTTCTCTACAGGCATTGGCTTATATTGAGGTTGTTTTAGTATTTCAGTTAATCTTTTACCTTTTTCAAGAGTTCTTTTTGATTCCGCATCTAAATCAGAACCGAATTGTGCAAAAGCTGCAAGTTCTCTATACTGTGCCAGATCTATTCTAAGGGTACCTGCAACTTGTTTCATAGCTTTAATCTGTGCATTACCTCCAACTCTAGATACTGATATACCTGCATTTATAGCTGGCCTTTGTCCTGCATAGAAAAGTTCTGTTTCCAAAAATATCTGACCATCTGTTATAGAAATAACATTGGTTGGTATATATGCAGTAACATCTCCTGCTAGTGTCTCTATTATAGGCAGTGCTGTAAGTGAGCCTCCGCCTAGCTTATCTGAAAGTTTCGCAGCCCTTTCCAAAAGTCTTGAATGTAGATAAAAAACATCTCCCGGATATGCTTCCCTTCCCGGCGGCCTTCGAAGCAATAGAGACATAGCCCTATATGCCACTGCGTGCTTGGATAAATCATCATATACTATAAGCACGTCTTTTCCCTTATTCATAAAATATTCTCCCATGGAACATCCTGCATAAGGAGCAATATATTGAAGTGGTGCTGATTCTGAAGCAGATGCAGATACAACTATTGTATAATCCATAGCACTGGCTTCTATTAAATTATTTACTATATGTGCTACTGTAGATTGTTTTTGACCTATAGCTACATAAATACATATTACGTCTTTTCCTTTTTGATTCATTATAGTGTCCATGACAATAGCAGTTTTACCTGTCTGTCTGTCTCCTATTATAAGTTCTCTTTGTCCCCTGCCAATTGGTATCATGGAATCTATGGCCTTTATTCCTGTTTGGAGAGGCTCTTTAACGGCTTGGCGGGTTATAACTCCTGGTGCAACAAGTTCTATGGCTCTTGTTTCAGTGGTCTTAATAGAACCCTTACCATCAATGGGCTGTCCAAGTGAGTTTACAACTCTGCCTATAATATTTTCTCCCACAGGCACTTCTACAACCTTACCTGTTCTTTTTACTGTATTTCCTTCTTTTATTCCTTCTTGAGAACCCAAAAGAACACAACCTACATTATCTTGTTCAAGATTTAAAGCCATACCGTAAACATCATTAGGAAACTCTAAAAGTTCTCCTGCCATACATCCATTAAGGCCATAAACTCTAGCAATGCCATCACCAATTTGAATTATTGTACCTGAATCAATGGTTTCTATTTTCTTTTCATATTTTTCTATTTGACTTTTTATAATTGAAGTTATTTCTTCAGGTTTTACGTTCATAGGCTCACCTCTGTTCTCCCTTAAGCATTAATTTTTTCATTTCAGAAAGTTTTGATTTTATAGTTCCATCAATAACTACGTTGTCTACCTCCACATAAACCCCACCTATTATGCCAGGATCTAGTTCTTCTTTAATCAAAACTTCTTTATTAAACTTTTTCTTCAATTTTTCAACTAAAGCTTCTCTCTCATCATCCTCTAGTGGAATAACTGTTTTTACTTTTGCAATAACTGTATTATTCTTTTCAAGATATATTCTTCCCATTTCTCTAAGCTTACCATGTAATTCGTTAATTCTACCTTTATCAATAAGCACTAATAAAAACGAAAGTATATCTTCATTTATTTTACCCTGTAATACATTTGTAAGTGCTTCCTTCTTTGCTGATGTACTAATTTCAGGGTGCTCCATAAATCCTAAGAGTTCAACATTATCATTTATAAGATCAGCAACATCATTTAATTCCTCTAAATATTCCTCAATCTTCCCTTTTTCCTCTGCAATCTGATAAAGTGCAAGAGCGTATCTTCTATCTAAATATTCATGCATATTTTTAGATACCTACCTTAGCTATAAAATCCTTAATGAGTTTTCTATGTTGATTTTCATCAATAGAACCTTCAAGAGCCTTTGAAGATATCAAAAGAGCCAAGTCAATAACTTGATTTCTTATTTCAGATTGAGCCTTTTCTTTTTCTCTTTCAATGTCCTTTCTAGTTCTTTCAAGGGTAAGCTCAGCCTCAATTGAAGCTTCTTCCTTAATTTTTTCTGATAGCTTTTCAGCTTTTTCTTTATAACTTTCCACTATTTTTTTGCCTTCCACCTTTGACTGCTGAAGATTCTTTTCATTTTCAATTCTTAGTGATTCAGCTGCTTTTCTATCTAAATTTGCTTTATCCAATGTATCTTTTACTTCATTACTTCTTTCTTCAACTACGCTACTAACCTTATCAAAAAAAAAGTGTTTTAATATAGCCATAAGAACGAAAAAGTTTATTATTGTAACAATTATAGTGAATACATTTCCATTCATATCCTAAAAGCCTCCCTTCAGGCTTATTTTTCAAAAAATATTCTTATTGCCATTTTAAGAACAGTAGCAGTATTGAAATAAGCAAAGCATATAACGAAGTAACTTCAGCAAAAGCTAAGCCAATAAACATTGTTGACGTTACAGGACCTCTAGCCTCAGGCTGTCTTGCTATCGCTTCAACTGCTTTCCCTGTAACAGTACCTATACCAACACCACCGCCAAGACATCCGATTGCAGCTAAGCCTGCTCCTATTGCACACATTCCATCTAAGAAAGTTTTAGCATCAATATTCATTTTTCTCCTCCTTAAGTTTAAACAAAATTTGAATTTATAATACCTACACCAATATTTTGATATAGCTATTTGTGAATTATTCCATTTCTGCCCCCATTCTAGTATACAACATAGTAAGCATCATAAATATATACACTTGTATAATACCATCAAATACATCAAAAAAGAAGTGAAACGGTATTGGGATTACAAATGCAGTAATATGACTTAATTGATAGAGAAGACCTATTATTATCGAACCTACCAGCATATTGCAAAATAACCTTAGACACAATGAAATTGGGAGAGTAAATTTCTCAATTAAATTCATTGGAAACATTAAAGGAAATGGTTCAATTAATTTTTTACCATACCCCTTAATTCCAGCTTTCATAAATGCATTTCCATTGATCACCACAAAACTTATTAGTGCAAATCCAGCTGTCACATTTATATCTTTAGTGGATGGCTCCACCCCCACCAATCCTGATAAGTTTAAAAAAAACAAGAAAATACCCATAGTACCTATAAATGGCACAAAACTCTTGTATCTGGAGCCCATATTACTAGAGACTAAACCATTTATAAAATCTACGATCATTTCTAAAACACTTTGTCTTTTATCTGGGATCTCCTTTAAATCCCTGGTCAGAATTACTACCAAAACAGTAATTACAATCATAGTTATCCATTGAACAACAATACTCGTGGTTACATTTAGAGTGTGATTTAATATGTTTAATGAAAATACTGTTTCAGCGTTTAGACTCATATAAACACCCCTTCTCTAACTATATTTTATTTTTTTGTCCTTACTCCATATATAATAATGGCTACATAATGTAAAGTATATCCTGCTATAAAAGCTACAATGTTATATTTATTATTCTTATAAAGTAATAATATAATACCTATTGTAATTATAATTCTTATTGCCGATGAAAGGATAATCAAATTTTTTTTTCCTCCAATAGACAATAAATAACTGCTTGTAACTGCATTGAATATAAAGTTTATAATTGCCATTACAAGGCCTATAATGACAATAAATGTATAGCTTCTATAAAATTGAAAAGAGAATATTAAAACTATAATGGCAATAACAATATCTATTTTACCTACATTCTTTAATACATTTTTCAAGTCTTCTCCCAAATAAAACTCACCTACTATACCAGTATACCAGTTATATAATAATTATATAACTAAAATTAATTTTTGTTGAAACTTAAAATTTGTCTATTTTTTACGTTATATATTGACTACGATAAATCACCTCATTAATACATATCGATTTTCAGCTATATCTTTTTATTTCTCAAAATTATATAAGAACTTTTTTAGCTTCCATAATCTAAAGTTATCATAAAAACACAAGAAACATGTCCATTAAATAAACCGATTCCTTAAAAGCATATTTCCCGTACCTATCTAAACGTTTATATAAATTACCTCTTCTCTATTAAAACAGTTCTCATTCCGCCACCTATGTAAAGCGTTGCAAGACCTTTAACTCTTAGTACTTATCTTTTAAATATAAACCTCACTACTTTAATTAAAAAAATTTTTATAAGTGTTAAAATTTCATGGCACCAACCGGCAGTTACCTGAATTTATGTTAAAAACAATATTATTTAAGATAATTAGCTTAATTCATATAATTCTATTATGTGTTAATTATACTAAATTAATTAATATCTTATCAACATTTTTTGTTAAAAAAAACACAAAGTTTTATAAAGATCAATGTATATAAAGCTTTTTCTATGATTTCTAAGCTATTTAATTATACCTCCATATATTATCTTGAAATGTTCAAATATGCCTTATTTTGAAATGCATCATTTTAAAATATATCAAAGTGCCCATTCCCATTTTAAAGGACATAGAGTCGTGATTGTATAATTAAATTAAAAGACCAACTATATAAAGCCAAGATAATTTTTTTAAAAAAATCATATTTTTAGTTTCTTAAAAAGTTACATTTTCAAAAAATAGAATTATATTTGTGAAACAAATGCGGTATTATTTTTAAAAAGATAAAATACTGCGCGTATAAAGAATCATTAATAATAACACCACCTGAACCAATGATACAGCAATCATGCTTATTCTTTGCTACATCGATGCCAATATAAATCATAAGAACACTCCTTATTGTTTAGTCCGCTATGTTCCACTCGCTTTATGTTAAATGTATCCTTGCTCTATATAAAACATCATGCGTTATCCAACTAATCCACAGCGTCCTATATTATTATAGTAAATTATCCTAAAGAAAGGAGAAGTATGATGAATTTACTATAAGTTCATTATACAAGGTGATAAATATGTTAAATGCGTATATAAAAGAAGAAAAAAACATGGAATGTACCTGCTGATAGTAAAGAGAATCATGGAATGAGATTACTATTTGACACTATATGCCAAAAGCCAAATCCTCATATCTAGAATTTGGCTTTTGGCTACACTCTAAGCCAAAGTAAACCAAAACTTACTCTGTTCCTTATTTAAGACTAGTATATATTATCTTTCAACTATTAAAGCAGTTCCCATTCCGCCGCCTATGCACAGTGTTGCAAGACCTCTCTTAGCATCTCTTCTTTGCATTTCATAAAGTAATGTAACAAGTATTCTTGCGCCTGAGCAACCAACTGGATGTCCAAGGGCTAATGCTCCACCATTCACATTTACTTTACTCATATCAAACTCTAAATCTTTTGCCACAGCTAAACTCTGGGAAGCAAAAGCTTCATTTGCCTCTATCAAATCTAAATCTCCTACAGTCAAATTGGCTTTTTGAAGTGCTAATTTTGTTGCATGGAATGGTCCATATCCCATTATTGTTGGATCCAATCCTTTACTTCCATAAGAAAGTATCTTTGCAAGTGGTTTAATTCCAAGTTCTTTTGCTTTATCTGCACTCATAACAACTAACGCTGCTGCTGCATCATTTATTCCTGAAGCGTTACCTGCTGTAACTGTTCCATCTTTTTTAAATGCTGGTTTCAATTTTGCTAATGATTCAATAGTTGTCCCAAATCTAGGGAATTCATCAGTATCAAAAACTATTTCTTTCTTCTTTTGCTTAACAGTCACTGGTACTATTTCGTCTTTAAATTTTCCAGCCTTTATAGCTGCTTCTGCTTTTTGCTGTGATGCTACTGCAAATTCATCTTGCTGTTCTCTTGTTATGTTCCACTTTTCTGCTATATTTTCAGCTGTAATTCCCATATGATAATTATTGAATGCTTCCCAAAGTCCATCTTTTATCATACCATCTATTAATTTTCCTTCTCCCATTCTGTATCCCCATCTAGCCTTTGGAAGTATATATGGAGCAGCAGACATGTTCTCAGTTCCACCAACTACAACAACATCATCGTCTCCAGCCTTTATAAGTTGAGCTGCTAAACTTACTGTCCTGAGTCCGGAACCGCAAACTTTATTTAATGTAAAAGCTGGAACCTCTACAGGAATACCTGCCTTCACAGCTGCTTGTCTTCCTGGGCTTTGTCCTAAACCTGCCTGTATTACATTTCCAAATATAACTTCATCTACTTGCTCTGGTTTAATATTTGCTCTTTTTACTGCTTCTTTTATAACTATAGCACCTAAATCCACAGCTGGAACATCCTTTAAAGCTCCTCCAAAATTTCCTATGGCTGTTCTTACAGCACTTACAATAACTACATCTTTCATAAATCAAATCCTCCTAAAATAAATTTATTTAAATTAGAGTCTTGTGAAATTTTAGGTCATTAAACTTCAAGGACTTTAAATCTTAGTACCTACATTTTTATATATAAAACATTGTTATTTTATTAAGAAAATTTCTATAAATCTTGAAATTGCATGACGTTAATTCGCAATCATCTAAATTTATCTTTTAAATGGCATTCTTTTAAATAATTAACTCAATTCATACAATTCTATTATATGTTAATTATACTAATTAATTAATATTTTATCAATATTTTTTGTTAAAAAAAACACAAAGTTTCATAAATAGACTGTATGTAAAGTCTCTCATATGTTCTTTGAGTTATTTAATCATATTTGTATATATTAGCCGAAAATTCCTAAATACAGCTTATTTTGAAATATATTAAGAACGTCGAATTACTTATATTGGCTTTTTTTAATAATAAATCCACAAGTTCTACCTAATTAGTCTTATTTTTTATAAAAGCAGAAAACGTTTTATATTTAAAAATGTTAGCGTGGAAAATATAAAATTAAGTAATAAAAAAACAAAGTAAGTATAACTTACTTTGTTTTTTTATTTAAACAAAATTAATATATCATTTATTATTATCTTTCAACTATTAAAGCAGTTCCCATTCCGCCGCCTATACATAATGTTGCAAGACCTCTCTTAGCATCTCTTCTTTGCATTTCATGAAGTAATGTAACAAGTATTCTTGCACCTGATGAACCAATTGGATGTCCTAAAGCTATTGCTCCACCATTTACATTTACTTTGCTCATATCAAATTCTAAATCTTTTGCTACAGCTAAACTCTGGGAAGCAAATGCTTCGTTTGCTTCTATTAAGTCTAAATCTGCTACTGATATGTTAGCTTTTTCAAGCGCTAATTTTGTTGCATAGAATGGTCCATATCCCATTATTGTTGGATCTAATCCTTTACTTCCATAAGAAAGTATTTTTGCAAGTGGTTTAATTCCAAGTTCTTTTGCTTTATCTGCACTCATAACAACTAATGCTGCTGCTGCATCATTTATTCCTGAAGCGTTACCTGCTGTAACTGTTCCATCTTTCTTGAATGCTGGTTTTAATTTTGCTAATGACTCAACAGTTGTTCCTGGTTTAATGTATTCATCAGTATCAACAACTTTTTCTCCTTTTTTAGTCTTAATAACTACTGGTACTATTTCATCTTTGAATTTTCCTGCTTTTTGAGCTGCATCTGCCTTTTGTTGGGATGCTGCTGAAAATTCATCCTGCATTTCTCTTGTTAAATTCCATTTTTCTGCTACATTTTCAGCTGTAATTCCCATGTGGTATTTATTGAATGCTTCCCATAATCCGTCATTTATCATAGCATCCACTAATTTTCCGTCTCCCATTCTCTGTCCCCATCTAGCCTTTTGAAGTACATATGGAGCAGCAGACATGTTTTCCATTCCACCAGCTATAACAACATCAGCATCTCCAGCTTTTATAATCTGAGCTGCTAAAGCTACTGTTCTAAGTCCTGATCCGCACACCTTGTTTATTGTAAAAGCTGGTACTTCTACAGGAATTCCTCCCTTTACAGCTGCTTGTCTTGCTGGACTTTGTCCAAGACCTGCTTGTAATACGTTTCCAAATATAACTTCATCTACTTGTTCTGGTTTAATATTTGCTCTTTTTACTGCTTCTTTTATAACTGTAGCTCCTAATTCTACTGCAGGAACATCTTTAAAAGCTCCTCCAAAACTTCCTATAGCTGTTCTTACAGCACTTACAATAACTACTTCTCTCATAGTAAATCCTCCTAAAAAGTTTATTTAAAATAAATAACTAACTTTAATTTACAAAGTTTTCTGTCTATAGATTAATTATACTAAGTAATTATAACGTTGTCAACGTTTTTGTTAAAAAAAACACAAAGTTTTTCTAAGGGCTAAAACACATATTTTCAGCCTTATTTTTCACTGATCAATTATATATTTTAAATTTATTAATCTAAAAGTAGTATGCTCAAATAAATTCCTCATATTCTCCTTTTTCTATATTAAAATACTGTAAAATAGCTGATGCTATTCTTCCCGATGCTTTTCCATCTCCATAAGGATTTATGGCTTTACTCATAACATCATATTTACTAGAATCTAATATGAGTTCTCTAGCAAACTTCACTATATTATCTTTATCAGTCCCAACTAATTTTACTGTACCTGCTTTTACAGCTTCAGGTCTTTCAGTTACGCTTCTAAGTACCAATACAGGTTTCCCAAGATGAGGAGCCTCTTCTTGAAGTCCTCCTGAATCAGTCATAACCATATAACATCTATCCATTAAATTGTGAGCCTCTTTAGTATCCAAAGGGTCCAATAAGTGAACTCTAGGAACACATCCCAGTATTTTATATGCCATATCTTTTACTATGGGATTTAAATGTACAAGATAAATTACTTCCACTTCCTTATTTTCTTCAACTATTTTCTTAAGTGCATTACAGATATTTTCGATTCCTTTTCCCCAATTTTCTCTTCTATGGGCAGTCACCATTATTACTTTCTTTTTATTGTAATCTATGCTATTTAATTCATTATTATTAAATACATAGTCTTTTTGTACTGTGAATTTCATTGCATCTATTACAGTATTGCCAGTAACAAATATTTTATTTACAGGTACTCCTTCTTTAAGTAGGTTATCTCTGGAACCAGATGTTGGCGCAAAGTGCAAATCAGCTATAGCACCTGTAAGTTTTCTATTCATTTCTTCTGGAAAAGGAAAATATTTGTCGTAAGTTCTAAGTCCTGCCTCAACATGGCCTACTCTTATCTTTCTATAAAAAGCTGCTAACGCTCCTGCAAATGTAGTAGTGGTATCTCCGTGAACAAGTACTAAATCAGGATTTTCCTTCTCGAATATTTCTTCAAGACCTTGAAGTACTCTATTTGTTATACCTGTCAACGTTTGATTACTCTTCATTATATTTAAATCAAAATCAGGAACAATATTAAAAAGCTCTAAAACTTGATCCAGCATCTGTCTGTGCTGAGCTGTAACACAGATCTTATTTTCTATGCTCTGCCTTCCTTTAAGCTCTCTAACTAGAGGAGCCATTTTTATTGCCTCAGGCCTTGTTCCAAATATCGTAATAACTTTAAGTTTACCCATAATTAAAACCTCCATTTTTAGCTATCTGAAAATGAATCACAAGCGTTCTACCTTACTCTCTATGTTTAAAAAATCCAACTCTCCAAGCTATAAGAACTAAAATAACCATAACTATTGCCAAAAGAAAATAAGAACTCTGTACATTTATTTCCATGGCTATTATAGAAAAACTGCCAAGTACCGCACTTATAATATACATTGTTACAACGGCTTGTTTCTGACTGAATCCCATATCAAGAAGCCTGTGGTGAAGATGTCCTCTATCTGCCTGCATAATAGGTTTACCATTGATTTTTCTTCTTATCATGGCAAAAAGAGTATCATATATTGGTATTCCTAGTGCAAGAATAGGAACCGCTATGGAAAATGCTGCTGCAGATTTTAAAGCGCCTTCAATGGATATAGCTGCAAGCAGAAAACCCAATAATTGTGCCCCTGTATCTCCCATAAATATAGAAGCAGGATTAAAATTGTAAGGTAAAAATCCAAGTAGGGCACCGCATAATATAACAGCAAGTATGGCAGCTTCATATCTCTTGTTTAACAATGCTATAATTAAAATAGTTAAAGCAGATATTAAGCCAATACCCGCAGCTAAGCCATCCAGCCCATCTATTAAGTTTAATGCATTAGTAATTCCCACCACCCAAATTATAGTTAATGGAATAAACATTATCCCTACATCAACAAATTCATATAAACTACTGAAAGGATTGGTAACTACTGATATCCTTACACCATAAATCATTAAAATTAAAGTAGCTGCAAGCTGAAATACTAATTTATATCTAGGCTTTATATCAAATTTATCATCTAAAAGGCCTCCTATTACTATTACTGTAGCACCCAATATAAGCCCCATCTCATCCCCAGTAAGGCTACCTTGCTTTAACAATAAGGTGATTACAAAAGAAAAATATATGGACAACCCGCCTAAGAGTGGTATGGGTTTGTTATGTATTCTTCTATTCCCTTCTGGTATATCTATAATTTTTAACTGCACAGCAATTTTTTTAACAAATGGTGTAAGTGCAAGCGAAAATACTATTGATACTATTGCAAATAGATATAAACTATTCATATTAACCTTCCTTAATTATATCTTATGTATTTATTTAGATATTATATTATTTTGCTCTTTTTATACATATCAATTCAATTTTAGGTGCTTTTTTAAACCAATTAATTTCAGGTATATAGTCTTCACAATATACAACTCTTTTAATTCCACAAGTAATTATTAATTTTTGACATTCTGGACAAGGCATATGTGTTACATATAATGTAGAGTTTTCCCTATCATCTGGCGATACCTCAAGTAAACAATTTACTTCTGCATGAATGGTCCTTACACAATGGTTGTCTTTCATATAACATCCTACATCATCACAATGTTCTAATCCCCTAGGACTTCCATTGTAGCCAGTACCTTTTATTCTCCTGTTTTTTACAAGGACTGCCCCCACATGCAATCTAGAGCATGTACTTCTTTCCGCCACTTTAAATGCAATATCTATAAAATAATTATCCCAATCTTTTCTCATAGCTAACAATTATCTCCTCAATTTATAAGAATACATTATATATTATAAACTATTAGATAATATTTTAAAACAATTCCTTTCATACCATAGATTTATACACCCAAACTTAAACCTCTGCAAAACTGAACTATTATTTTTTAAGTAAGAAAAGCCCATCTTAATATAAATTGGGCTTCCTTACTTAAAAATATAAACAATTTTTACTTTGTTCCATATAACCTATCTCCAGCATCTCCAAGACCTGGAACTATGTATCCATTTTTATTTAATTCTTTATCTACAGCTGCCGTATAGATATCAACATCCGGATGTGCTGCCATAACTGCCTTTATGCCATCTTCGGCAGCTATTAAACACATAAGTCTTATGTTCTTAGCACCTTTCTGTTTTAACATAGTTATAGCATCTATAGCAGACCCTCCCGTGGCAAGCATTGGATCTGTAACAATTACCTCTCTTTCTCCTATATCTTGAGGAAGCTTGCAAAAGTACTCTACTGGTTTTAGTGTAGTTTCATCTCTATAAAGACCTATATGTCCTACTTTTGCTGCAGGTATGAGTTTTAACATTCCACCCACCATTCCAAGACCTGCTCTCAGTATAGGCACTATAGCTACTTTTTTTCCTGAAAGCATCTTACAGGTTGTTCTACATATAGGAGTCTCTATCTCTACCTCCTCTGTCTGGAGATTTCTAGTTACCTCATAAGCCATAAGCATAGCTACTTCTTCTACAAGTTCTCTAAAATCTTTAGAACCTGTATATTTATCTCTTATTAAAGACAATTTATGTAATATAAGCGGATGGGTTATTTGTGTTATCTTACTCATTCATATATCCTCCAATCTATTTAGTTACTACTTAATAATTTCCGGTAGGTAATTATTAATCATCAGCTACTATTTACTGTATTTTTTTTCTATCTGCCTTATTTTATCTATCCTTTTCTCATGTCTATCTCCTTCAAACCTAGCAGACAAAAAAGTATCCACTATGTCAAGGGCAAGTCCAACACCTGTTACCCGCTGCCCTATGGCAAGTATATTTGCATCATTATGCTGCCTGGATGCATGGGCACTAAAGGTATCTCCGCAAAGCGCTGCCCTAATTCCAGGAATTTTATTTGCAGCTATACTTATTCCTATACCAGTTCCACATACCAATATTCCAAGATCATAATTCTTATTTGCAACCTGTTCTCCAACTTTTAATGCATAATCAGGATAATCGCAGGACACTTCCGAAAGGGTTCCGAAATCTTCAAGCTCTATGCCTCTACCTTTCAGGTGCTCTATTATTTCTCTTTTTAAAGGAAATCCTGCATGGTCACTACCTAAAGCAATTTTCATAAAAAATACCTCCAAAAATATATAATACATTATTTTAAATTATACTGCCAGTAATTTGATAAAAGCCCAAACTCGTAAAAAAAGAAGATAATAACATTTAGTTAATGCCCATATCTTCCTTCAACTTGTTTATTAACAGCAAAATGCTATTTTCCAGTTGAATATAAACACTCCTATATTCAGCTGCATCCTGTCCAAAAGGATCTTTTATATCTCCTTTTAAAGAAACAAATTCATTTAAAGTATATATTTTATTTTTAAAATTTTTAAAATTTTGTCTCAATATATCTCTCATGTAAGCAGTCATAGTTAAAATGAATTTTGAATTTTTTATCATATTATCATCTAGTTGGACAGCTTTTCTTTTGTGTATGTCTATATCAATATTTTGTTTTAAAATCGCCGCTGAATTTTTAGAGGTTACACTATTTTCTATTACTGACAATCCTGCTGAAATAGCCTTAATATTATTTATGTCAGATTTAAAATTAAATATGGATTCTGCCATACAACTTCTACATGTATTACCAGTACAAACAAATAATATTTCTTCCATGAACTAACCTCCCTCAAAGCAAAAATTATACCTTTATAATATCAAAACCGGCAGACTTATTCAATCTGTTCATTATTGCCAATCCAATGCCTTTTTCTTCGAAAGCTTCAGATATTATAATATCTACCTTCTTATCATCAAAATTTCTAAGCGTTTCAAATAAATTTTTAGACACACTTGATATATTATGTCTACTACCCACTGATATAACTACTGCATTCTTATAAAACTTTTTTGTCTCATCCGTAGCAATTACTCCTATAAGTTTATTTTCACCTATATAATTCTCCACCATTTCATTAATTTTTGCAATAGTTTTATCTAAATCTCCTTTAACTATTTTTACAGGTGCATTGGGAGCATAGTGTCTATACTTCATTCCTGGTGCTTTAGGTACCATGTTTACATCTGTCTTGTTCATTACAGCTGGATCAACATAGACTTCTTTTTCTATGTCCCTTAACATCTCAAGAGTTATACCTCCTGGTCTTAATACACAGCTGGGCCTTACAGTGCAATCTATAACAGTAGATTCTACTCCCACTTCACATATATCTCCGCCTAATATAAAATCTATTTTCCCATCTAAATCTTCTATACATCTTTCTACATCTGTAGGACTTGGCCTTCCTGATATATTGGCAGAAGGCGCTGCAATAGGAACTTTTGCCGCTTTTATAAGTTCTCTAGCTATTATATTGGAGGGCATCCTAATTCCTATATTCTTAAGTGATGCACTGGTAATATCCGGGACAATTGATGATTTAGGAAGAATTATAGTCATAGGTCCCGGCCAAAATTTTTTTATAAACTTCCAGGCCACATCAGGTATGTGAAGAACTAGTGATTTTATATCTTCCATATCAGCTATATGTACAATTAAAGGATTATCTTGGGGCCTACCTTTAGCTTGAAATATCTTTTTTACCGCTTCAGGATCAAGAGCATTTGCTCCAAGCCCATATACAGTTTCCGTTGGAAAAGCTACAAGACCCCCATCTCTTATTATTTTTCCTGCTTCTTCAATAACTTCCACATCTAAATCCTTCTCATTTAAGATTTTTACCTTTGTATTCATAAAACAATACCACCTTTTATAATAAAGCAAACTTTTATAATATGTTATATTTTTAAAATTTATAGTATCTGTACTATTATAAGTCCTATAATAATGCCGCTTAAGGTTCCCAATGTACTTGTTATACCTTCCCAAAGCTTTGAAGATTCTGGTATCATTTCGCCGCATATTACATATAGCATTATTCCAGATGCCATAGAAAGACATATACCCAATATGTTTGGAGAAATATTGGCTATATAAGCACCTGTAAAAGTTCCTATGGCAGTTGGAAAAGCTGTAATAAAAGCATAAAAAAGTATCTTGGAAATTTTTACGTTAGATGCTACAAGCGGTGCTGCTACGGCAATACCTTCTGGTATATCATGAATTGTAATTATAATACTCATCTTTATACCAAGTGTACTGCCTGCTGCAAAGCCACACCCTACTATTATTCCTTCCGGAAAATTATGAAGCATAAGTGCTAGTGAAGCCATAAATGCTGCTTTAATATGTCTGTTGGAACTATTTATGTTTATTTTATCATCAACTGCAGCAATGATTATAGCTCCTAAAATTGCAAATATTATAGTGGAAGAAAAACTCCATTTGCTAATAGCTTCAGGAATTAAATCAAATACCACTACAGACAACATAACTCCTCCTGCAAAACCTATTATAAATCCCAAGAATCTATTAGAAGGCTTTTTCACAACTACTCCTAGTGAAGCCCCTATCATAGTTCCTAAAAGAGACACTATGCTGCCTACCACCACTATATAAAATATATTTGTACCCAAAATAAAACTCACCTTTGTCTATTATTTATATTTCATATTTATTGCAGCACTTCATAATATATGAATTATATTTTCAATTAGTTATATTTTTCCTATACAAATCATATTTTTCGGAATTTTCCCTATAATATTTTATTTTTTCTATGGACTCCTCAGTAAAATAAGCATAAACACAGCTTTTATAGATAGTATCCAAAAAAAGATATTTATTTAATCCTCCACTTTTTATTATAGTATAATAGAAATTCACATGAGGATGTAAAATTTTCAGCTTATTATATTGGCGAGCTACATAAGAATATTTCTTTAAGAATTCTTTGTTTACAGGTATCATTCTATTATTTCTAAATTTAGCTGTAGAAAGAAAAATAATTCTAAAATCCACTCGTTTACTATTCTTTACTATATAATTTTCCACATGTACTAATATAATTCTATCACATATTATATTTAATTTAATATTTCTTACTCCCATGTTTACTTTTACTCTATAGCCATCATATTGAAATTTTAAAAATTCATTATTGAATATTATAACAATTGCTAGAAAAATAAGTATTTCTAACACTACAAGATAAATTATATAAAATATATTGAACTTTCGATTTAATATAAAAACCGTGGGCAGCAGAAAAAAAATAAAGCTCATAGATAGCATAAATATCTTATAAGATTTTTTTTGCTTTCTAATAGCCTTATCTATATTCATACTTTCCCGTTAGACACAGTTAACGGTTTTCCATCTCCTTTCTAGGTTCGGATTGTAATTTATATATTATCTGCTTCCTATAGCTTTCATCTTTTGAGCTTGATCTTCTGTTATCAACGCATCGATTATCTCATCTATATCCCCTCCTAAAAATGAATCCAGCTTATATAAAGTAATTCCTATTCTATGGTCTGTAACTCTTCCCTGAGGATAGTTATAAGTTCTTATTCGTTCACTTCTATCTCCCGTTCCTACTTGATTTTTTCTATCTTCTGCTATACTTGCATTTCTTTCTTCTTCAGCCTTCTCATAAAGCCTTGATTTAAGGACCTTCATAGCTTTTTCTTTATTTTTAAGCTGTGATTTTTCATCCTGGCAGGATACTACAAGCCCCGTGGGTAAGTGGGTAATTCTTACTGCGGAATCAGTAGTGTTAACACACTGTCCTCCATGACCTGATGCCCTAAATACATCTATTCTTATATCATTAGGGTTAACTACTATATCCACATCATCAACTTCCGGCAACACAGCTACAGTAGCCGTTGAAGTGTGGATTCTTCCACTTGATTCTGTATCTGGAACCCTCTGTACCCTGTGAGTACCGCTTTCATATTTCAATCTACTGTATGCACCTCTGCCCTTTATCATAAATACTATTTCTTTAAATCCGCCTATGTCAGTAGCATTTAAACTTATAGTTTCTATTTTCCAGCCTTTAACTTCTGCATATCTTGTATACATTCTTGTAAGATTTGCCGCAAACAAAGCTGCCTCTTCTCCTCCTGCCCCTCCCCTGATTTCTACAAATACATTTTTATCATCATTTGGATCTTTGGGCAGAAGAAGTATTTTAAGTTCCTCTTCCCTCTTTTCTATAATCTCTGTAAGCCTTTTTATTTCTTCCTGTTCCATATCCCTCATTTCTTTATCAGTTTCTTCTTTTAGCATTTCCTTATTATCGTCCAAATCCTGTAAAGATTTTTTATATTCTCTGTATTTCATAACTATCTCTTCTAATTCTGAATGCTCTTTACATAACTTCTGCCATTTTTTTTGATCTGCTATAACTGTGGGATCACTTATTTTAATAGATAGTTCTTCATATTTATTTTCTATGAAATTAAGCCTCTCTAACATAATCTTATCACTCCGTATAAATATTTTCACAATTCATTATTATATCATATCATTTTTATTCATCACAATAAATGTATACCTGTAAAAATAATTAAATATCTGTATAAATTATTATATTATTTTAAATGTTATTGAAGCATTGCTTTAATAACTCTGTTTTTTCCTGTCAAATCTTTTATACAAACTATATCTTTAAATCCATGCTGTAGCAGTATATTAGTTACCTCTTCTTTCTGGTCATACCCTATTTCCAGCATTATCATTCCATTTTTGGCCAAAACCTTCAAACTCTCTTCAGCTATTTTTCTATAAAATTCCAAACCATCTTTTCCACCAGAGAGTGCTTCACGAGGTTCATAATTCTTTACATCTTCCATCAGTGTATCTATAACATCCTCTTTTATATAAGGAGGATTAGATATAATCATATGAAATTTTATTTTATTTGAAATAAAATACTCCATTAAATTACTTTTCACTATATGAACTCTTTCATCTAAGCAGTGACTTTTTATATTCTGCATTGTAACTTCACAGGCTATATCTGATATATCACAACACTCTACATTTATATAAGCTATAAATTGGGCTAAAGATATTCCAATAGCTCCTGTACCACAACATAAATCACATATGTTACAAAATTTGTTGTTTTTTATTTCCTTCAGAGCCTGTTCTACCAAAATTTCGGTATCCGGCCGTGGTATTAATACTCCAGGCTTCACAATAAAATCCAGCCCCATAAATTCACACTGTCCCAATATATATTTTACGGGCATTTTTTTTTCTCTTAATTCTAAATAATAATAGTATTTTTCGGTTTCTTCCTCAGTAACTTTATGATCTCCATTTATAAATATAAATAACCTGTCTTTATTTATAGCCTTTCCTAATAAAAGTTGTGTATCCAAGACATAACTATCTATTTTTTTACTCTTTAAAATCTCATACCCATATTTTAAAAGTGTATTAATATTACCAGATTCACACATCATAATAATTCTCTACTTTCTCCATCTTCTTCTATTCCCTGTGCACTCTTTAATGCCATAATTGCCACCTCCAATTGCTCATAATCCGGTTCTTTTGTAGTAATCTTCTGCAGCATAAGTCCCGGATAAGATATAATTCTAGATAAAAAATTATTGTTTTTTCCCAGCCATTTTATAAGTTCATAAGTAACTCCAGAAACTATAGGCAATAATAATATTCTAGATAAAATTCTCTCCCAAATACTGCCCCAACCCGTTAGTGAAAAAAGTACTATACTTATTATCATAACCAAAAACAGAAAATTAGTACCACATCTTGGATGAAGCCTGCCAAATTTTTGTGCATTTTGTGGTGTAAGTTCTTTTGAACTTTCATAACAAAAAATAGTTTTGTGTTCCGCACCGTGATACTGAAATACTCTTTTTATATCATTCATATTACCTATTAGAAACAAGTATAATAAGAAAACAAAAACCCTGATTATTCCCTCAATCATATTAAGAGATATACTTCCATGTATTCCAAGTTTCTTAAATATATTTGCTATAAAAGTAGGAAATATAAAAAATAACAAGATAGTAATAACTAAAGATATAGCTAAAGTTATTGCCATAATGGCACTTTCAGTTTTCTCCTTAAATATATTTTCAAACCACTTATCAAATTTAGATTGCTCTCCATCTTCTTCAAAAAAGGAAGCAGAATAATTCAATGCACGTATACCTATAACTAAAGATTCTATTAAAGATACGAATCCTCTTATAATAGGTAATCCAAAAAAGACATTCTTCTTACTATAAGGTATGCTTTCTTCTCTATTAACAATAATTTCACCATCTGATTTTCTTACAGCTGTGGCTACGCCACACTTACCTCTCATCATAACGCCCTCTATTATCGCTTGTCCTCCAACAGATATATTTTTTGACACTAATATCCCTCCTTCTAAAACTTTTTTAAATTGATAAATCTATTTTAACAAACACTTACCATATATAAAAGTACATATTTATGTATAATAACTAAAATATTAAAGTAATTGTATATATCTACATGTGGATTTTCCTAAAGATTATAAATATAGTACTAATCACAGGATGCCTACACAGTTCAAAAGCACGCCTTAGATTTGATGAAGAATTTGATAAATAATCTATGCGAAATATATTAAATTATCAAAAATATTGTCGATATATAAATAAAGTTATTTTTATAAAAACACTTTATTTTTATTAGAGCAAGAGGAGGCGTCATCATGAAAAGCATTAAAAGCAAAATCACTTTTTTAACTTTATCATTAACTATAATATTATTGTTGTTTTCATCTATTGGAAGTTATTTTGTATCACGAAATATCATCATAAATCAATACAGTGACAAAATGGCTGAATCATCACAGAACTATTCAAACATAGTCAATAGCTGGTTAGATAAAGAAACCGCTTTATTTAACCAAATCGTACAAAATATGTACGATGATAATATTATAGGAGATAATGATAAGTCACTTGCCTATTTTAAAGAAAAGCTTAAATCGAATTCTAACATATCCGATTTATATATGGGACTTCCTAGTAAAGGCATTTTAGATGGAGCAGGTTGGGTACCTCCGGATGGGTATGATTGTACCAAAAGATCCTGGTATAAAAATACAATAGAAAAAAACACTACATCATATATTCCATACTTTGATATGTACACTAAAAAGATAGTTGTATCCATAACAACACCTGTAGTAAAAGACGGACAAGTTGTAGGGGTGGTAGCAGAAGATTTAAAAATGGATGTTATTACAGATTTAATAGGAAAGGCAACGCCTGTTGAAAACAGTTATGGTTATTTACTGAATGAAGAAAATAATGTACTGGTTCATCCATACAAGCAATTAAAACCATCTGGAGATACCCTTAAAAATTTAAATACTTTTATGAATGGAAAGTATAAGCAATTTGGAAATGGAAATAATAAATTGTTGTCCATAAAAGATTATGACGGAGTAGATAAATATTTCTTATCCTCTAAAATTAAAATATCAAACTGGACTGTGGGGTTTGTAGTACCTAAAAGTGAATTTACAAAAAAATTAAGTTTGCTTGTAATTCTAAACTCAATTATTTTTATTATTTGTATAATTGCTGCTATTGTAATTTCTAAATACATTTCGAATATGATATCTAAACCTATAAATAATATAAGATATGTTATATCTGAAATAGAAAAATTAAATTTCAAATATGATAAAAATAAATTAAACAGCATAATTAAGAACAAAGATGAATTAGGTACAATAGCATCAGATATAGAATCACTTTCCAGTACTTTAACTGCTATAATTCAGGATATAAAAAATAGTTCTAATGACATATTCATATATTCATCTGGCATATCCACTGCATTAGATGAGTCCTCAAAGTCAATAGATGAAGTTTCTAGAACTACAGAAGAAATGGCAAAGGGTTCAATCATTCAGGCAAATGATATTAATGAAGGTGTAGAGAAATTAAATAATCTATCATATGAAATTAACGATGCATCAAATAAAGCCAACCAGGTTAAAAAATATTTTTATACTACAAAAGATACTAGTGCTCAGGGAATTGAAACAATAAAGCTCTTAGACTTAAGATTAAAAGACAATAATAAAGCATCTGAACAAGTATCAAAAAGTATGGATAGTTTAACAGAAAAATCTAAATCCATAGGCGAAATAGTAGATGCCATAAAATCTATATCAGAGCAAACTAATTTACTAGCATTAAATGCTGCTATCGAAGCTGCCAGAGCAGGAGAATCCGGAAGAGGATTTTCTGTAGTAGCAGATCAAGTAAGGTCACTCTCAGCCCAGACAAAGCAAGCTATAAGTAAAATTTCAAAAGTAATAAAAGAAATACAAAGCGAGATAGAAATTGCACGGACAAGTGTCTGCAATTCCGTTAAAACTAACATGGAAGCTAATGAAAGCATGGAGCAGTCCAGTAAATCATTCTCCATAATTGAAAGTTCTATGAATAACATGCTGCCAAATATAGATATGCTGGCACAAAAAGTTAAACAAGTAGACTTAAATAAAAATTATGTTATAGAATCTATAAAAAATGTATCTGCTGTTTCACAAGAATCTTCTGCAAAAAATCAGCAGCTAGCTGCTTCAGTTGAAGAACAGAATAACTCAATAGAAAATATAAATGAAAACATGAAAGAACTTAAGGCTATATATATTAAGTTAAGTGAAATAGTAAATAAATTTAATGTATAATTATATATATTGATTTTTCTAACATCATATCGGTATGAAAATATAAATTGACTTAAATTTATAGCTATGTTATAATACAGAAGTTAAAATTAAAGTTTTACTCTTTAAACTTGAAAGAGGTGAATAACATGAGAAAAGGCATACATCCAGAATACTATCATGATGCGGTAGTTAAGTGTGCATGTGGAAACACTTTTGCAACTGGTTCAACACAAAAAGAATTAAAAGTGGAAATATGCTCTAAGTGCCATCCTTTCTTTACTGGTAAACAAAAACTAGTGGATGTCGGTGGAAGAGTTGATAGATTCTTAAAGAAATTCAATTTAAAAAATGAAGAATAAAATTTCCATTATTTACAAACCTGTCTTTTAACATAAAGACAGGTTTTTATCTTAATTATTTATCTGATGATTTTCCCATATCTATTTTATTGGCAATATTGATAAGCTGTAAATTATTTTTAGTCTTTGACATTAAACTTATCAATTGTTCCAAAATATTTTGATTGTTATTTTCATCGTATAATACTTTTCTTATGTTAAAAGCAGTTTCTTTTTCTGCACGGTTTTCAAAAAGTAAATCATCTCTTCTAGTACCAGACTTATACACATTGATAGCAGGAAATATTCTTCTCTCCTGAAGCTTTCTATCTAAATGAACTTCCATATTACCAGTTCCTTTAAATTCTTCAAATATCATATCATCCATTCTGCTGCCGGTTTCAATGAGAGCAGTAGCCAATATAGTAAGACTTCCCCCTTCTTCTATATTTCTGGCTGCACCAAAAAACTTTTTAGGCATTATAAGTGCTCCAGGATCTAACCCTCCTGAAAGAGTTCTTCCCGTTGGGGTTATAGTTAAATTATAAGCCCTTGAAAGTCTTGTAATACTATCTAAAAGTATTACTACATCCTGTCCTTGTTCTACCATTCTTTTTGTTCTTTCAAGTACCATATAAGCAACTTTAGTATGATGTTCTGGTTCTTCATCAAAAGTCGAATAAATAACTTCTCCATTTATAGATCTTTGCATATCTGTAACTTCTTCTGGTCTTTCATCTATAAGTACAACTATAAGTTTTATTCCTGGATGATTTTTTGAAATACTTTGGGCTATCTTTTTTAGAAGAGTAGTTTTACCTGCTTTAGGAGGGGCAACTATAATTCCTCTTTGACCTTTTCCTATAGGTGAGATTATATCCATAAGCCTAGTAGATAAATCCGAACTATTAGTTTCTAGTCTTAATCTTTGATTTGGATATATGGGAGTAAGTGTTTCAAAAGGTTTTCTTCCAACTGCTCTTTCCGGATTTTCTCCATTTACTCTTTCAACATATAGTAATGCCTTGAATTTTTCTCCTTCTTTTGGAGTTCTAACCTTTCCACAGACCTCATCACCAGTTTTCAAATTAAACCTTCGTATTTGAGAGGGAGATACATATATATCATCAGGACCTGTTAAATAATTCTTTCCTCTTAAAAATCCATAATTATTATTTTCAATTATCTCAAGTACTCCCCTTGCACTGTCCGATTCATTTATCATTTCTTTAAGTTTTTCCTTTTTTTCATCACAATTTATTTTTGGTTCTTCTACTTTGGGTTCCTGTAATTTCATCTCATCTAATTTCACAGTATGCTCCATCTCTTTATGTCTACTTATTCCTTCGTTCTTAGGACTTATTTTTTCTCTAAGTATAACACCATCTTTTTTTATGTGTGCAGGAGAAACTTTTTTAATTTCTTCAATCAATTCAACTTTTTTATATTTAGATATATTTTTTACTTGTAAAGTTTTTGCAACTTCCCTTAGCTCTGTAACCGTCATGTCATTTATATCTTTATCCTTCAAAAGGTAACACCTCACAATTATCTAATTTGAAATTATAATACAACTTAATTCAGGGAATACTAAAAATAAATATTGAAAATACATATGAATACATTTTTTATAAACAATTAAAGAGATTTTATATGGAAAGGATATACTTTTAACATATATTATACCCTTTTTTCATAATTTAATCCATATTTTTTACGTAAATAATAAAAAAATTATATCATTGCATATATTTGAGTGTTAACTTTACTGTATTTTAAAATTTCATCTTCCAATATTTTATAATTGCCTATATATAACATGGGAAATCCCAACATTTCACATCCTCCAATTGTAATGTCTTTTCTAATAAGTTCACCTACGCTATACCTATAATGATGTATATTTTCACAGAATGCACATTTTACTTTTAAAGACAATATTTTATTATTTATAAAGTTTACCTTTAAGGAAGTAGAATTTTCATTAATTTTATTTAGATTAAACACAGAAAGATTTTTAATTATATAGTTTCTTTCTATAGTTTTTATAGCAATACTCATATTTGTTTCAAATATCATAAAACTCACCTCCTAAATTATTTTCAGACTTTTAAGTTACATCATTTATGGTTTATGTTTCCAGGCATGGCGTAAAATAGATTGTTGTAATAAATGATTATTTCTTCAAGAGTATTTTGAACCTATATTTAATCAAATAAATTACTTATATATGTTAATTTCTATAAATATCATCAAAATCCTTCATAAAATTCTTAATATCACCTATAGTATACTATTTTTTTGACAAAAAACTTAATATAGATATTTCAAAATAAATAACTAGCTCAAAATACTAAGTATATTTTACATAAAATAACGAATAAGTTTCCATGATAGCTTATCTATGATGGATCATGTGAAATATATCAGTATACTGGCTAGTCATTCTTTTAAAGATACCTTAATGAAAATTCAAGAATAAATTATTTATTCTTATTTTGCTAAAGAAGCTTTTATAAACTCCCTAAATAAAGGATGTGGTCTATTAGGTCTCGATTTAAGTTCTGGGTGAAATTGTACGCCTATGAACCATGGGTGATTCTTTATTTCTATAATTTCTACTAACTTTGAATCAGGGCTTGTTCCTGAAAGCATTAAACCCTTTTCTGATAATTCATTTCTATAAAAATTATTGACCTCATATCTATGCCTATGCCTTTCATATATAACTTCTTTTCCATAAGCTTTAAAAGACGTACTATCATTCAAAAGTTTGCAGGGATATTTCCCCAATCTCATAGTGCCTCCCTTTTTATCTATATCTTTTTGATCAGGCATTAAATCTATAACCGGATACTTAGTCCCTGGATCTATCTCTGAGCTATGAGCCTCCTTATATTGAAGTACATTTCTAGCGAATTCTATTAGAGCACATTGCATCCCAAGACATATACCGAAAAAAGGTATTTTGTTTTCTCTAGCCCATCCTGCTGCTAATATTTTACCTTCTATTCCTCTATCACCAAAACCTCCTGGAATCAATATACCATTTACATCTTTCAAATGCTCTCCCACATTTTTACTTGTAATATCTTCGGAATTTAACCACTTTATGTTTACATTTGCATTATTGGCATATCCTCCATGACTTAAAGCCTCTACTACAGATATATATGCATCATGAAGTTCTACATATTTTCCGACTAAAGCTATAGTAACATTTTTAGATAAATTTTTTATTCTATCTACCATACTAATCCACTCAGTATTATCTATTTCATTACATTTAAGTTTTAATTTTTTACATACCAAATTATCCAGTCCTTCTTGATGAAGCATTAATGGAACTTCGTATAAATTTTCTGCATCTAAATTTTGAATAACTGAATGTCTTTCTACATTACAAAATAGCCCTATCTTCTCTTTTAAATCATCAGAAATTAATTTTTCCGAACGACACACTATTATATCTGGCTGTATGCCTATGCTTCTTAATTCTTTAACAGAATGCTGAGTAGGTTTAGTTTTTAATTCTCCTGATTTTTTTAAATAAGGAACTAAAGTAACATGTATGAAACATACATTTTCAACACCAACATCATATTTTATCTGCCTTATAGCTTCCAAAAACGGCAAGGACTCTATATCTCCTACGGTTCCTCCAATTTCAGTTATAACTACATCTATATCTTTTTCTTCTGCAACCTTATATACTCTTGATTTTATTTCATTTGTTATATGTGGAATTACCTGAACTGTACTTCCTAGATAATCTCCTTTTCTTTCCTTTGATATTACTGACCAGTATATTTTCCCCGTGGTAATATTATTATTTCTACCTAAACTCTCATCTATAAATCTTTCATAATGACCCAAATCTAAATCTGTTTCTGCTCCATCATCTGTAACAAAAACTTCTCCATGCTGATATGGGCTCATAGTTCCTGGATCTATATTTATATATGGATCAAATTTCTGAATTGAAACTTTAAGTCCTCTATTCTTCAAGAGTCTTCCTAACGAAGCAGCTGTTATTCCTTTTCCCAGTGAAGATACCACTCCTCCAGTTACAAATATATATTTTGTATTCATAAAATTTCTGCTTTTAAAAGCAGCGTCACCCCCTGTTTTTTATCCTAATAAAATTTAGATTATATAACTTTTAATTATATTACTTAATAAAAATCCAAAAAATATATTGACAAAATATTTAATTAGTTTTATAATTAAAAGTACCCTTATAATATAAAATGGTATGTTTGTTGTCAAAAACATACTTAATATAATATCACATTTTTCATTTATATACTAGTTTTTTTAATACCGGATTAAAAAAATATTTATTTTATTTTGCCTTATCTATTATTTCTTCTGCCTCAAAATACATTTCTCTTATGTGCTTGTTTAATAACAATTTTTCCTCTGCCTTTTTTACGTTGTTCTTTATTTTGTTTTCATTTAATAGAGGAAAGTCTTTCTGTACTAATTCTAAATCACAACATTTATATTTTTTTATAAGTAAAAAATATAAATATCTACAGGACTTATCTTTTAATATGTCAATTAACTCCTGCTTACTTAACCCTTTATATTCACACAACATATTAATTATTTTGGAATATACTTCTTCCTTATCTCTAAAATACTTATTCATATATTCTTCCCCTTTTAATTTTATCCGAACGCTACCATTGCTAACACCCCTACCTTTTTCAAAGTGGGGGATAAGCACTGCTACGCACCTGGATAAGTTCTTCTCCTAAAGGATAACGTATTCTAAGTGCTAAAGGCACTAAGAATACTGTTAATAAGTTTCAGATGGAGAAAAGTATTTCTCATAAGCAAACTCCACCTGAACCTAAGAATCACTTCATATTTAATTAATTGCCATATATGAATAATTTTAATCATATAAAAACGCAAGAAATTTATTCCTGCGTTTTTATATTTATTCTTAATTGTGTATTTTGCGGAGCTTGTCCTGCAGCACTCATACTATAATTGACAAACACATCTCCCCCTGCTTCATTTATATTTATATTTAATCTACTAGTTTGTATTTTCAATTCTATAGTTCCATAAGGTGTCTTATAAATCGATACACTTTTCTTGTTCTTGTTAAAATCCATTTTAGTACTGGTGCTGCCCATTCTTATAAGAGAAAATTTATCATCTTTTATCTTTAATGTAGTGGTAGTTCCTTCCATACCAGATAACTCTGTTTCCTCATAGACAGCATAATAAGAATCATTTTTCATATAAAAATTTCCTGGAGTAACAACTTCTATAACCTCATTGTCAACTTGTTTACTAGATACAGATATGATTGCCTTCTTTTTCATAATACAAGCTTATACTCTACTAAAATACGAAATGTCCTGCTATATATTTAAAAATCAGCTATACAATTTTATAAAAAGTTATCTTTTTACTTCATAAATATAATTTTAACATTAATTTTAGTAAAGCTATAAGATCTTTCACCTTCCTTTCTTAATAATTTTTCTGTAATATTGTCCGTTATTTCAACTTTATTCCTAACATTCATAATTAAGATAATATTTATCTATTAATATAATATTTAAATTATATTATATTATACCAAAGTAACTTTAATATTTAAATGTATTATAAAAGTATAATACATTTAAGTATACCTTAAAAAACCACACTCAAAAGAGCGTGATTTTATATTCATACACTATATAGTAAGTTGACCGTTTGGAGTATTAATTATTTGGATTATCCTTTCTTCATAACCAGTTTGTGCATTTATATAAACTTTAAAATTGTCATTATTATAATTTCCAGAGAATTCATAGCATAATACTTCTTTATTAGTATCTGTAGGAATTACAACAAGTCTTTTATTTACTATATTTAGCTTACCACCAACTTTTCCCTTAGCTTTCTCATAACTTATTTTAGGAGTAGAGATTTTTCTATTCTCTTCATGAGATATTAGATATTTCTCTGCTTCTACACCTATAATTTCTCCATTATCTAAAGCTATTTTCAATTTTATTTGATCCGGATACATAATAATACCATCTTGACTATATACATAATTTACAACTGCTACATTTCCATATTTTAAAGAATATGTAGAAACCATGTTATTGTATCCCAAACTATTTAAATATTTTAGCCCAGTATTTACTGCTTTTGCTACATCCATGGAACTATTATTTATACTTCTGTCATTTATCAGGTAAAATATTTCCCCTCCCCTTTTACTTATTTCACATACCACTCTATTATTTTTATTCGTTCTACCCTTAAGCGCTGCTGTAAATCTATAAGTTTGTATATTGGCTTTTCCTTTGAACTCTAATACATCTAGACTTTCTATTTTATCTTTCCCTATAATTTGCCTGGCCATTTTATCTGCTTCACTTTTTGATATTTCTTTCTGAGAATTAACTTTAGGAGTTATTTCAAGTACATTATCTGAAAATGGTCCATCATAAATTAATGCAGGGTATTGAACTATTTGCTTTTGCATTCCCTGAAACTGCTGGGATATAGATGCGTCATTGTTGTTTTTCGCAAGAACTCCTGTAACTTTCTCCCTTATTTCTCCCCATCGCACTCTTCCCTGATTTATGCTGTCAGCTACAGATTTCAATTGATTCTCTAAAGCAGTGGATTGCTTTTTCAATCTCTCTATACTCCTATAATCTTCATCAGTTAGCTGATTTCCCTCTGTAGACGATTTAGCCAAGCTATAGCAAAAGTCTCCAGTTTGAGTTAAAAATTTGCTAGTATCTGATATTGTAGGCTGGGACACTGGTAACGAATGTAATTTATCACTTGCTACAGCAGAATGTCTGAATATTTCCTCAAAGACCACTATTTTTTGCTCTCTTGAATTAACTATGGCTGCCTTAGTTAAATTTGTTCTTATATTTTCAACCGCATCTATTAATTCATACATACTTTTACCATATTCACCTTGCAAATAATTTCTGTAATCATTTCTCTCAAGAGTCATTAAGACTGCAAAAGTACTTGAAAACACTACAATAAGCGTTACTAAGGCAGTATATATTATTCTCTTTTTAGTCATCCTCATAAAGTTACACCTCTTTCTTACAACTATTTTTGTATAAATTACAATAAATTCTAGTATAAATAATTTCAAATATAACAAAACATATAAAAATGCTCTTAATATTTTTACATTAAGTTTATATATTATATTATCTACATTTATCTAATTGTTATGTATTGTTTTGTTTAATATGTAACATAAACGCTAATACTATCAATGTATCTAAACTTTATTATTAATTTTTTCTTAAATGTTTGTTAAATCAGTTTATTATTTTTACTACATTTTATATAATAAAATTACATATTCAATCAGAAGGTGATTAAATGAAGGTTTTAATTCTTTCAATTTCTGCTGGTGGCGGTCATGGTAATGCTGCAGAAGCCTTAAAAGATTACATAATTTTAAGAGCACCAAAATCAGAAATAAAAATTATTGATACTCTTAAATATATAAATCCCATAATAGATAAGGTAGTAGTAGGAGGTTATTTAAAATCTTTAAAATTATCTCCCTCTTTGTATGGAAAATTATATACATATTCGGAATATGATTACAAAATTACAAACGTTATAAGTTCAAGACTTATTGAGGCTATGACTTATAAGCTACTTCCGCTTATTAATGATTTCAATCCGGACATATTAATATCTACTCATTCATTCTCTGCTGAGATGTTATCAGTGCTAAAATCAAAATATAATATGGCTATACCATGTATGTGTATAATTACTGACTACTATCCTCATAATTCATGGCTTCATCCTTACTTGGATGCTTACATAGTTTCTAATAAAGACATGACTAATAAAATGATATCTAAGGGTATACCTGAAAATACTATTTACAATTTAGGCATACCTGTTAAACCTGAATTCAATATAAAATATAATAGAGAAGATACTTTAGAAAGTTTAAAATTATCTCATTCTAAATTTACCATATTAATTATGGGCGGAAGCCTAGGTATGGGTAAAATAATAGACATATATAAACAACTAAATAAAGTTAATGCGGATATTCAAATAATAATTATAACAGGTAAAAATAAAAAGCTTTATTCAGAGCTCCTGAAAATGAAAGAAAATTCTTCAAAGAAAACAATAATTATAGGTTTTACTTATCAGGTGAACAAATATATGCAAGCCAGTGATCTTCTTTTAACTAAGCCTGGAGGACTTACCATTACCGAAGCTTTAATATGTCAGATACCGCTTGGATTGCTTTCTCCAATACCTGGCCAGGAGGAAAAAAATGCAGAATTTTTACTGAAACACAATCTAGCTGTGAATTTGGCGGACATAGAAAAACTGAAACAAAATATAGAAGATCTTCTAGATTCTCAAGATAAGTTAAAAGCTATAGTTAAAAATTGCGACAAATTTTCTAAACCCCATGCTAGTAATAATATATTTAATTTAATTAATCTGCTTGTACAAAAAAAGTTAATTGAAACTTCGTTAATAAAGCCAAAAAAATCTATGCTGAAGGTAACTCTAAAACATTTTTTAAATATCCAGAAGAATCTTTTTTAAGAATAATTTTAAAACTATTCCATAGTACCTAAAAACATGTTTAAGTTTAGAATTAAGAGTAAAAAGCCAAAGTATAATAAAAAATTATCTATAACTCTTAATTCTCAATTCCCAACTTAATTTTATCAATTTATTAGCAAAAATACACTTGTCCATATTTTTCATATAATAATCTTTCTTTGTATATTATATTTGCAGACCCATATCCTTTAACACTTCTAATATTTTAAATTTAACTTTTATGTTATTCTTATCATCCTTTTTATTATTTGCATACAATATGTTATTATTGACCATTTTATATTCTTCCGGTGTTAAGACTTTCTTCATTTCATTTGATACCTGTTTATAGGACACTTGTCCCTTAGTAATATCTACAAAACACAACGGCGGAAACATAACACACCACCAATTTTGACCTTTTCCACTACCTATGATTATCCTATAAGCTTCATATGTTCCTTGTGGAAGAGTTATATTACCGTAGCTCTTTATAGGAAAATTAACCTTAGTTAAACTACTTTTTGCATTATAACTATAACCTTGTTCTTTTATTACCTTATTTGCTATATTGAGTATCTCTTCATTGTTTTCTTTTAAGACTTTCCTAGATTCATTTATATCTTTACAATTTTTTAGTTTAGGTGTCATGTATTTTAATACTTCATCTCTAACTTTTAATTTCAGCTTTTGATCACTCTGTGAATCACTATTTGCTATAACATGAAATCTTATAATTTTAGAAGCCATATCACTTTGTAAGCTACTACTTTTTACTTTAACTAAATAAGAAGATACAGCAAATATACTTATAACACTTATAATAAATACTAATAAAAATCTTTTCATAAATCATACCCCCATTTTTTAATCCTTGATATTTCATTAGTAATTATTGACATATAAGTTTATTTATATTCACTGTATTTTATTTTACTACTCCAATTCTTCTTATTTTTGTATCCACATTTACATTTACAACTGCATCTTTGTATACGTTTTCCCAGTTGCTTTTTACCTGGCTCCATACACCTGGATGATATTTTTCAATATATTCTCTAAATCCCACAGGATCAATTCCTAACTCCTTTTGAGTAACTTTTACTACCGCTTCACATTCTTGCGATATAGCTTTATTAAAACTCTGTTCAATATAACCCAGTGTATCTACGGACAAAACTTTATCATTAGTATAGTAGTTTTTTATTTGTCCCTCTATATCTAAATTTATATAAAAGGTTATCTTTCCTTTTTCTTGGGACATTCTCATTCTCTTACTAGCATTATCAATTGTTATGTCCACAGGATGCCCATTTATATATATCATTTTTTTACCACTTTTTAAATTACCTCTTAATAATTCTATATTAGCAGTTTCTACTTCATTTAAATTTCCATTTTGCTTAAAATTTTTTATTGCAGTTGTGCCTACAACCTTTATATTTTTATTATCATCATCTACAACCATTTTAGGTAATATACTATTTCCATTTTCACTCATTTGAATCAGAAAATCATTTAAAGTAACAGGTAGGATTTCACTATTCTTACTATTATTTTCTATTAAACCTAATATATACATTTCAACACTTTTTTCTACTGAGGTTTTAAATTTTACATATTTTTGTGAATTTCCATCTGACGTCACTATATACATATTTCTGTTTAAAGCGGGTTCCCTTTGAAGGTAATCAATAACCTCTTTTACCACGTCTGGATACATCATTAAGTTTTGACCCAATACTAACAACTTTGTATGACTAAATTTCACAGTTCTACTGCTTTTAAGAATAGCTTTACTTATGGCATCCTGTATTGAATATCCATCTACATCTATGTATTTATCACCAGATATTCCCCCTTTGTCTGGACCTAATTTACTTAAATCCGGTATTCCAAAAGTTACATGAAGTTTTTTAAAATCTATAGATGTTAACGGATCTGTAGGCTTCACATTTTTAAGTTCTTTCCTCTTTCCTATATCTTCTCCAGCATCTATTCCAATTATAGACACTAATTCAGTATTCTCTATTTCAACTTTATCCCAACATCCAGTTAAAAGTACACAAATTATAAGTATGGACGCTACTTTACTTCCGTGAGATTTTTTTCTTAATTTCCCAAATAGAAGTATGGCTATAGGAAGTATAACTACGCTGTATAAAAATAACACAGGTACAAATTTATCTCCTATACTATATAATTCTGCTATATTTTGTGGATATAACGCTACTATATATATTGCCGGAGCTATTATAGCTGATGATAGCTTTATATCATCTAATTTAAATACATCTCTTATTATATCAGAGGATAAATAATATACATTAGAAAAAGTAGTAAAGTAAAATATAATCCAAATAGCCATTACTATTCCTTCCCATCTCTCTATAAAAGCTCCTTGTATATTTATAGAATTTATCATAGTTATTGTAGGCCACAATAATATTTTTGTTTGTTCTTTAGAAAAAATGGCTAAAACAAACACAACAACTATGACATAAAATAAAGTTATAAATATAACACTCTTTAAGGCTATTTTGTTTATACTTGATTTATTCTTTACAAAAGGTCCAATTAAATATATTATTTCTATACCAGCAAAACTATATATTGCACTTTTTAATGCATCCAAATAATTATAAGCATCATTCCTAAACACAGGCAAAATATTAGTAAAATCTGTTTTATTCAAAGCACACAAAAGCATTAAAATTATGGGAATAAACATTATCCAGAAAGAAACCTCATTAAATTTTACTAATGCATCTACTTCATTTCTCACAAGATAAATTCCCGCAAATATAGTGATAATTATTAAAAATTCCGTAGGAGTTCTTTCTAGTAAATACATCTTTACAACTTCTACAAATATTCTCATACCTAAAGATATGGAAAATACATTATATGCCACAAATCCAAGTGCTAAAATACCTCCAAATATTTTTCCAAAATTACGTTCAAGTATAATATTAAATTTATTATACTCATTTACTTTTATAGCTTTATAAGAAATATAAAATAATAAATAAATTAGTATTCCTGCTCCTATAGTTACAATCCATCCATCAGTACCTACTTTGCTTGCTAATTCCCTGGGGTACGAAAATATTCCAACTCCTACGATAGTTGCCACAATAGTGCTGAACAACCCAAACCCTGTTATAAAATTTTTATGCTCCATAAGTATATTCACCTCCTTATCCCAATTTAAGCTTTATAATCTAAATATGATGTTATTAAAAACTTATACCAATCCCATTCTCATCCATTTCACGCTTTCAAATACTTCATCTTTGTCTTACTTTATCTCGAGTATTCATATATTTTGGTCTTTTCTTTAAAAAACTAATAGGAAATCTCAAATACATATCTTTAAAATCATTGCTATTTTCATTCACCATTGGAGATAAATAAGATATTCCAAAACTCTTAAGTCTGATTAAATGTATTAAAGTGAATATAAGACCAATCATAATTCCATAAAATCCAGCTATTGCTGAAGCAATTATAAGCAGAAATCTAATTAATCTAAATGCAGAAGTCATTTCATAACTAGGTGTGGTAAAACTTGTTATAGCAGTAATTGAAACTATAATTATCATTATAGGACTTACCACCCCTGCTTGAACTGCTGCCTGACCTATAATCAAACCTCCTACTATACCTGTAGTAGCACCTATAGATTTAGGTAGTCTAGCTACGGATTCCAATAATAATGCTAAACTCACCTCCATAATTATAGCTTCAATAAATGCTGGGAAAGGTACTCCTTCTCTTGAAGCTGCAATAAAATATGCTAATTTGGTAGGTATTATTCCCGTATGAAAGGAAGTAACCGCAACATAAAGAGCAGGCATTATTAACGAAATTATAATAGATATAAATCTTATCATTCTTATAGTTGAACCATATATCCATCTTTGATAATAATCATCTGGTGATTGAAATAAATTAGGCATTGTAGCAGGCACTATAATTGCAAAAGGAGAATTATCTACTAATATAGTAATTCTTCCTTCATATAGCGCGGATGCTACTACATCTGGTCTTTCAGTACTTTGAATTTGGGGAAAAAGAGACCATTTATTATCCTCTATAAGCTGCTCTACATATCCACTATCTAAAATTGCATCTATTTTTATATTATCTAATCTTTTCATCAGTTCTTCTAAAGCCTTAGTATTAACTATGTCATTTATGTACAGCACTACTACATCAGTTTTAGATCTTACTCCTAAGGGCTTTGGTACAATTTTAAGCCTTGTATCCCGTATCCTTCTTCTTATTAAAGCTGTATTAAATCTAAGGGTTTCTGTAAAACCATCCCTAGATCCCCTTAAAACAGTTTCTCCCGAAGGTTCTGATACACCTCTTACGGGCCACAGCCTTGTTGAAAGTATATAAAAACTTTTCAATCCCTCAAGAAACATCAGAGTATCACCGGATAGTATTAGATCAATTCCCTTCTTAAAGTCTTCTAATTCCTTTACATCAGATATAGCTATTAATTTATCCTTTATTCCTTCCACATGCCTTACATATCGAGCTCTAGTCATTAAACCCCTTAGTAAATCACTTAAAAGTATTTTATCTGCCATACCATCTATATATACTATGGCACATTTTACATCACCTATGTAAAATTCTCTAAAAACTATGTCTGAACTATCTTCAAATAATTCCTTTAAATAGTCTATATTTTTATCTACTTGAGAGTATGCTGCACTCTTTACTTCTTCTTTCATGCCAGTCACTTCCTTTTAAAAAGAATACATAGAGAAGATATATATCGCAGTTGAAAATACCATAAAAATTATTCCAATTATTCTAGACTTTAAAGCTGTTTTTCTTAATTTGTCCCTTTTAAACTTTTTGGGATCAATAAATACTAGAAAAACTCCCTGAACCATCATAAGTATAAAAAAATATTTATTCAGCAAGTGAACTATTCTCACACCTTTTCCTTCTCTCTTTTATTACTTTAAGGATAATCTTAAGTTATTCTTTGCCTATTAAAAGCTATTTATACATAAGCTGAGTATAATTAATACATATATTCACATGCCAAAATAAAAAAATGTTGACAATCATGTTGCCAACAGTAAATCATTTTGTAAATACAATTTTAATATGAGATTTTTATCCGATCGCTACCACTACTAACACCCCCATCGCACTCTGTGAAAGCGATTCACACAAAATTAAAAATTTTGGGTTCTCTGCTTTTCTATCAAAGTGGGGGATAAGAGGTGCTACGCGCCTGGGATAAGTTCTTCCCCTAAAGGATAACGTATTCTAAGTGCTAAAGACACTAAGAATACTGTTAATAAGGTTCAGCTGGAGAAAAACAGTTCTCATAAGCATACTCCACCTGAACCTAAGAATCACTTGATATATGAAGAACTAAACAAAAAAATATTAATCTCAAATCTATATAGTTCTGGTAATAAACACTTCTTTATATTTAGTTTTCATTTTATCATAACACATTTGAGCCTTTAACATGTCATCAAAAAAAGCAAAAACGCTTGGACCACTCCCGCTCATCAAAGACCCTAGTGCCCCAAAGTCAATTAATTCTCTTTTTATTTTTCTCAGTAAAGGATGCTGCTTCAAAGTTACATTTTCCAATATATTTTTCATATTTCTACTTAGCTTCAATAGTGACCCTGAATTTATAGCACTTAGTAGCATATCTGTATCAGGATGCATGTTTATTTTACTTACATCTAAACTTTTATATACCTCTGCAGTGCTTACTCCAAAAAATGGTTTAACCAGTACTAAAACATGATTTTTAAAAGAAGTGAGAGATGTGACTTTTTCTCCTATTCCCTCACATAAAGCAGTTCCCCCTATTATACAATAAGGCACATCTGCACCTATGCTTGTTCCCAATTCAATTAATTCTTTATAATTCAACCCAGGTGTATATATGTCTCTCATAGCTTTTAATACAGCAGCTGCGTCTGTACTTCCTCCAGCAAGTCCAGCTGCTACGGGTATATTTTTATAAATATGTATATTCAATCCACTTTTTATGTTATATTTAATTCCAAATAATTCAGCTGCCTTATATACTAGATTTTTGTTATCACATGGAATATATGATTTATTGCACTGTATTTGTATTCCTTTTTCAATCCTTTGTATTTTTAAAACATCATATAAATCTATAGTTTGCATTATCATTTTTAAAAGATGATACCCATCTTTTCTTTTTCCAACTACATCTAGTGAAAGGTTTATTTTAGCATATGCTTTTACTAACATTGTTAATCCTCCAAAATTATTCAACCATATTCAAAATGAACTAGTTCTAAAAGTATAATATTATTTTAAAATTAAAGCTATACTTTTACAATGATTAAAATATTTAAAGTATAGCTTTTTTCTCTATATCATAGCTATTGAATTTAATTTTTTATTTACTTCATCTAATTTTTTATCTAGCAATTTTATCAAAGAATCCATTTCTTCAAAAAATATTATTATAAAATCTCCTTCTTTAGCAGTATCTATTGCTTTTTCTAAGGCCATTTTTTCATCTAATATAGTCTCTACCTTTTTTAAACTAAAATTTGTTTTCATTACGCCTTTTTTAAGAATAGAAGCTATTTCACCAGATTTTCTGCCTCTCCTATCTTTATCTTCTTTAATATATATGTAGTCAAAATTTTTTCCTGCAATCTCTCCTACTTTTTCCACACTTTTATCAGTTCTATCCCCTGGTACTCCAATTATTCCAACTAATCTCTTGTAATTAAAACTCTTAGCTGCACTTATTACTGCCTTATATCCTTCTATATTATGTCCATAGTCTAAAACTACTTTTATTCCATTCAAGTTATATATATTAAATCGTCCAGGATTAAAAGAAAGATCACAATAAAAACTTTTTAATCCTTCCCTTATAACAGAATGATCTATATTAAGTGCAACTGCAGCAGCACAAGCAGCCATAGCATTTTCTATGTTATAAGCTAATTTTCCACCTAAAGATATTTTTATATCTTCTATGGATATTATAGGAATTGCCCCGTCTTTTTTCTCTAAATACATGATACATCCATCAATATATATGCCACATCCACCTTTATCTATAGTATCTCTAAGAATCAGATTACTCTTATCCTTTGAAAACATTATAATAGAACCCTTCATTCTATTAATTATATTTTTACTTATTAAATCATCTGCATTTAAAACCACATATCCATTTTTCTTTACAGCTTCTCCAACTAAGGCTTTTACATATGCTAGATCTTCTATGGTATCTACTCCATCCATACCCAAATGATCCTCTGTTATATTTGTTATTACAGCTACATCTGCTAAATCATAGGCAAGACCTTTTTTTATTATGCCGCCTCTTGCAGTTTCTAGTACTGCAGCTTCCACTTCTTCATTACTTAAAATAGTTTTAGCACTGTAATATCCTGTAGTATCCCCTTTGCATATGCATTTATTGTCTATATATATTCCTCCTGTAGTAGTCATACCTACTTTATATCCAGCTTTATTTAAAATATGAGCAACAAGTCTGGTGGTAGTGGTTTTACCATTGGTTCCCGTAACTGAAACTAAGGGTATGGATTTAGGTATAGGAAATAACATATCTAATATAGCCCCTGCTACATTTCTATTTTTCCCTTTACCTGGATAATGATGCATTCTAATACCAGGCGCTGCATTTACTTCTATTATGGCTCCTCCGCTTTCAATCAAAGGTTTCCTTATGTCATTACAACATATATCTATACCACATATATCTAATCCTATGGTACTTGCAGTTCTTTCACAAATATCTATATTTTCTTTGCATATTAGCTCTGTACAGTCTATTGCTTTTCCTCCTGTAGACAAGTTTCCATTTTCTCTTATTATAAGTTTCTTATTCTTTGGCAAAATACTATTTAAAGTATAATTGTTTTTACTTATATAAGATCTCAGTTCCTCATCTATTTTTATTTTAGTTAAAGGTTTTTCATGACCTTCTCCTCTCATATTATCTTTATTTATATCTTCTACTAATTCAAGTATTGTCTTTACTCCATCCCCTATAACATAAGGAGGTATCCTCTCTGATACAGCCACTACTTTCCCATTAACTACACATACCCTAAAATCCTTGCCACATATATTTTTCTCTACCATTATGTCACTAAAATTTTCAGATAATATTTTATAGGAGCTTATAGCCTCTTTTTCATCTTGTATATTTACAAATACTCCTCTGCCCTGGTTGCCACAACAAGGTTTTAAAACTATAGGATATCCTATTTCCTTAGCTTTTATGACTAATTCTAAAGGATTCCCTATTCTTCCTCCCTCCGCTACAGGTAAACATTGATTTTTCAGCATTTCTTTAGTCAACATTTTATCACAGGATATATCTACCCCTACAGCTTTTGTATTACAAGATATGGTGGCTTCTATTATTTTACTATACTTTCCATATCCTAATCTAAACATGCTTTCATTTCCAATCCTAGTTACAGGTATTCCCCTCATTTTAGCTTCAGATATTATACATGATGTACTAGAACCTATTTTTTCATGTTTTAATACTTCTTTTAAATAAGACATGGCTTTATCGAAATTATAATTTACTCCTTTTATAAAAGAATTTATTAGATTTACGGCTATTTTCCCAGCTTCAACACCTGTATTTTTATATAAATACTCATATATTATGTAATATTTATCCCCATTTATTTCCCGGGATTTGCCGTAAGATACGTTAATTCCTAAACTATTTTCAATAGCAATGATGATATGTTCACAAACATGAGCTAGATAAGTTCCTTCTCTTAATCTCTTTTTGAAACCATGGTTTTCGTTTATGCCACATCTATGTTCCTCTAACTCTGGTATAACCTCTAATAAAGTTTTATTAAATCCTTTTATTTGATTAGTTGGAGTTTCACTATATCCTTCCAAATCTACAGACATTTTTATGCACCTTTTATGAGCAAATATATTTCTTCCTTCAAAAATTTTAAAATCATCTATCCTCATTTTTGTGTATATTGCCCGTTACGTAAACAATTTGACTTCTATCCCAAGGCTGCCATAACTAATACACCCAGTTTTTCAAAGTAGGAGATAAGCATTACTGCCAGCCTAAATAAGTTCTTCTAAAATTTAGCTAAAGAAAATTTCACTGAATCTAAGAAAACCTGATAAAAATTCTGTTTACTTCCCCCTTCATAGTATCTGATTTTGCCAATAGGCTACTTTCGTTTGGCCTGATACTCCAAGGGCTTAAAATCCCGTTTAGTTTACGGTATATCAGCATCTATATTCGTATGCTATTTAGTCATCTTCAAATAAATAACTATCAGTCGGTATGATATTTTACACAATACTGCTCCAAACAGAATTCATTGACATCACTATCAAAGAACCTGAGCTGTTGCCTTATATAAAATGCCTTACCACCTCTAACTCAGTATTTATTTTCAGACACCTTACTGATTTAACGGTTTTTTCCGACTCCTCCCTTATATCTATTTGACCTTTTGTTAACCTCTATATAATTTAGTTTACCAATATATTTTATAATGACTTATTTAACAAATATGTCCAATTTAAAAACTGCTTATAAAATTAGTTCATTTTAAAATATTTCAACAAGCTATCATTTATTCCGTACAAAAATTAAAAATCCCTTACCTATTATGAAGGCACTTTAGTAGAAAAGTTAAACTTATTTCCATTTTTAAGTATATGTAGCTTTACGTTAAAGATGGATAATATCTCATCCTGATACTGTTCTGATACATTACTATAAGTTATGTTAGAACCATCTATTACATATACTGCTCCCGAACCCATTACCGTAAATTGTCCGTTATTTTTAACTATAATAGCTGTATCTTCATCTATTCCAATACCCAGACTTTGAGGATTTTCTGCTATTCCTACTAAAAGCCTTCCTATTCTTCCTCTTTGTGCAAAATGTTGATCAATAATTACACCTTTTATAAGGCCAAGTCCTGGAGCCATTTTCAAAGTACACTTCTTAGGTGATTCATCATTAGGCCCCGTTATTATCATAGTATCACTCATAATAGAAGCTCCCGCAGAAGTTCCAACAAAGGTACATCCATTTCCATATAGTTCTTGAATTTTTGAATATAAAGGTGTTCCACCTATGAGGCTTGTTATTCTGAGCTGGTCACCTCCTGTAAAAAATATTAATGCAGCGTTTTCTATTGTTTCTATGCTGTTTACAGCAAAAGCACTTTTTCTATCTATTATATTTAATATTTTTACATTTTTTATGCCTAGTTCTGTAAATATTCTATAATATTCATTTCCTAATTCCTCAGGCACTTCAGAAGCAATAGTGGCAATTACAAGTATATCTTCGTCTTTTTTTAAGTTGCCGCAAACTTCTTTCAATATTTTTTTATCACCAGTTTTATCTTCTGCCCCTCCTATTATTATTAAATTTCCTTCCAACTTTTCTTCCAAAATCATACACCTTCTTTTGTGGATATTTTATATTTTTTCCATATTCCTAATTATTATGCGCATGCTATCTGAAAATAGCCATAAAATAAAAACTTCAGCAGTTTACTACTGAAGTATATATACACCTAAATTATATTATGGCTCTCCCAGGTACGATAAGTTTTTCTCCAACTTTTATGGCATCTGGATCTTCTATATCATTTAATTTTATTAAGCTTTCTATTGTGGTGTAGTATTTCTTTGCTATTTTCCATAAAGTATCATCTTGCTGAATTACATAAATAGTCAAGCTAGATTTTTTAGCTGGGAACTCTCCTTCAACAGTATCTATATTCACTAAAAATTCTTTGTGGGTAATATAATTCACCCTTGCATACACTTCTGCTACTGCCTTTACAGCTATAGTATCTATTTCTATGTTTGCTTCTATACTTTCTAAAGATATTTTTGATATACACTGCATATCAATTTTACTATCAGGTATATCTACAGTACAGCTAAACGGTATTTCATCAGAAACCTTATTTATTTGATTATCTGAATCTTTATACAATATCTTAGCATTTAAAACTCCTTCAACAATAACTTTATCTTCCACTATTTTTTTATCGGTGGTACATACTTCTCCATGACACATAAGTACCTCTGTAGGTTTATGCTCATTACCTAATTCTATATTAGACTTAATTATACTTGGAACAGTGTTTTGTCCGTGCACTACATTCAATTCATAATCTTTTCTTTCCATCTGCATAAAATTAGATGGAGAATAAGCATCTTCTATTATGTCAATATCTTCTTTATACATAACTTTAGTATTAGCCGTTACAAGTGCTTCTACTTCAATTATTCTATTTTCTCCTAAATCATCTTCCTTAACATTTCTTTCTACTTCACTTACATTAAAACCAGTATAACTTTCCATGGAAGGAAAAGCTCCATCTAATGAAAGTTCCTTATTTACAAGCACATCTTTTTCTACACATACAATATCCTGTGTATCTTTTCCTCTATAAAGAAACCTAGTAAGCACGTAAGCTTCCACAGATACCTTATTCTCTAGTATTTTTACATTTTTCTTGTGGACATTTACATCATATTGTAATATACTTTCAATTTGAGGTTTATCTACAGGTACTTGTATTTCAGCTTTCACAACTAAATCTCCTGAGACTGTACCTACTATTTTATCTATGGTAGCAGGATTTTTTAACATTTGTATATCCTCAGAACCTCCAATATCTTTTATAACTTCAAATTTGTATTTTTTATACACCTCTGCCTTTAGTTTTATAATTCCTTCAACAGATACTTTTCTCTCATTTGCTATCATACAATTCATATGTTCTACATAACAATTAGAATCACAAAGCATCACATGTTCCGCTCCAGGCATTTCCACATAATTAGAAAAAGCTCCTGTATAACCTACACTATAAATACCCACATCTTCATCTTCTTTAGCACGATAAAGTATAGTATATTCTACTTTCCCTTCTATAAATACTTTATCTTGCATTACTTCCTTATTAGTTATAACAGGTCTTGCTTCAAGAATTAAAATATCTGCTACATCCGGGTGAGTATCAGGTATTATATACTCCTCTTTTATAATAGTATCAGAAAAATTTTCAGCCAACATCTGTTCACATTCTATATTTTCCTTAATAAAATCTATATCCATATTTATTTACCTCCCCATAAGGCCTACTACTTATATATATAAATTGAAAGTAAAAAATATGCTAACATTCTGGATAATTTTATAATGTCTATTAATATTGACATTTGCAGAGTTTTGACGTAATATTAAATTGGTTGTTAACCATATAACCTCTCATAAATTCTCAATACCCTTTTATACCATAGAAGAAAGATGGAAACTTGCCATCTTTCTTCTTACCCTATGAGATATATCTATATTCGAACTTAAGTAATTAACAAATAAAAAGTAGTATCCAGAACAGTAACTATTCTACATACTACTTTAATTCCACATAAAATATTAAAAATTATTGTTCATGAATAAAATACTTTATCTTATAAATGTATACTAATAAATTTTCTATCTAAAAACGCAATTGCTTAAATATCAAATGATCATTACTGAAATAATAAAAGAATAGTAACTTCAATAAATTGATTTAATAGATATTGTAAAAATAAACTGGCTCTGAGTTCAGTACCAATTTATACTGCGAAAACCAATTGAACTGTTTTAGTTAGAACATCTGAATAACTATAAGTGACTTTCCTTTGGGTGTCATTCTCCAACCTAATTACAAATATGCTGGGGTAAGCTTTTTCTATTATTCCTTTATTTATAAAAACTTTTCTCCTTCCACCATTTGCTTTTAAGGTTACCTTATCTCCTACATGATTTTCTATATTTTCTCTTATAGAAGCTAATACGTTCGAACCATCCATTCCAAACACCCTCTTTCTACATTTTATATTATACACTTTAAATCTAGTTATGTCAATTAAACACTTTAGTATATCCTTAATAAATTATTTTGTCAATATTAAACCTTTGTAAACAAACTTAACTTATCTTTATTTATACTATTTAAAATGATTATTTCTCTAAGTCCCTCATATATACAATAATATTTACAATTTTTATGATTTTTATACATATGGCGATTTTGGAAATCCTTCTCTATATTTTCCTCTTGTTTGCAATCCTCCAATGCCATTGGTTCTTGTTATTGTATTTTGCAAAGCTTCTTGAATTGATACAACCTTTTCTATATTAGTATAAGCTATCTTTTCACACAAGAATACTGGATCCAAACAATGTATAAGTACTCTACTAGGTGAACTTGCAAAATTTGCACCTGAATCTAAAATTTTTTCATAACAAGATTGACAGGCTCCTGCAAATATTACCAAGTCATCATAATTAGATTTATAATTTCTAAGTTCTGATACTGTATCAACAAAATATTTGGAATTTTTATAATTATTTAGATCCATATAATCCTTAGCATCTTTAACTATAGCATCATGTCCTGTAATAACAATTATATCTGGTTTGACTTCCTTTACTAAAGCTAATACTTTTTCAGGTTGTTCTTTTTCCTCTATATTTTTTCCAACCACATCTAATAAAAGTTGCTTATATACTTTAAGACACACATCTAAGTATTCTGCATCTCCATCTATATGAAGTATCTTACCAGGCCTTCCAAAAGCCAATTCATTTTTAGAATTATGGGATGCGAATTTCGTTACATTATACTCTTGCCTAAAACCGCCCCTTTGTCTAAATCCTCCTCTATTCATTAAAATATTTTTAATTGATTTATTAACCTGTTTATTGAATATCTTCTCCTCTTCTGTAAAGGAATTTTGTGAAACAATTTCTAAATCCTCTTCCATGGAATCTGCAATTATTCTTAAATTTATTCCTTTCAAATTATATACAACACCATCTTTAGTTTGTTTTAAGTCTATTATTTTAAAAGTTATATCTTTATCATAAGATTTTCTTACTACTACATCACCTATTTTCATATTCTATACATCCCCATATATAAAAAGTCATGCTATATATTATGACTATATACTGTTTTAAGTGCAAAAAATAAGGTCTATACTGGATTAATTTAAAATCCAGATATAGACCTTACCTTTTAATTTAGATGTTTTTTTCATTATAAATTTCTTTAAATCTTTTAATAAAGTCAATATATTTCTCCTGTTCAGCAATTAATTCTTCTAGTTTATTGTTAAAAGTATTCATTGGCCAATTAACTTCATTATAGTAGTACCTATTTGCCAATCTCCAGAAACGTTGTGGAAATAATAAGAAGGCAAATATTACCTTGTATTCTTCTTCTTTAATTGGACTGACTTCATTATAAGAATCAATAATAACTTGTGCATTTTCTATATTCCAATCGGACCTTTTTAAAACTTTAATCATAAAAGATGAGATATCGTAAGCCCTTACTTCCCTTTTACAGTAATCAAAATCTATTATATTAAATTTATTATCTTCATCTACTACTATATTATGATAGGTAAAATCATGATGACAAAATCCCTTTTCCTCTTCAGTAATACTGCACAATTCATCATATTTAGAATTCTCCAAAGTTTCAATTGCTTTTTTACCAAAATCCTTATAAAACTTAACTACTTTCATATAATTTAAATCAAAGTTTCCCTTATTATTTTTTTTCCTCCCCATATCCTTCATTTTATCAAGAGCTTTAACTCTTTTTTCCATAAGATGGTGCCATCTTCCAAGATCTGTTTTCAATTTACTGTTTTCAGGTGGTTCATATCCTTTAGAAGCTATATGCATATTTGCTAAGCACTTAGCTGCATTCACAATATCTTCCCTATTTCTAAAATCACATTCTCTCCCTTTAATCCATTCTGAAAGGGTATATATATCTTCATTAATAAGTGCATATGGATTTCCATCTATATTGATGGAATATTTATCTACATTCGGAAATCCATTCTTAATAAGATGCTCTTTGGCTCCATAAACAAACAAAAGCTTCTGGGTCCCATAATTTATCTTTTTTAAACATTTCATCCCATTATCTGTTTTTAATAAATATACTCCTCTGCTTGGTTTTATATTTTCAATTTTTACATTAAATTGTCTTTCTATTTCAAATTCTCGCATCATGTTAATCACCCCTATATATTTATATGAACACCTAAATTAATTTAGAAGAACATTAACATTTTTAACTACATTTTAATATAATGAAATATAGTAATTTGGAGAGGACCAATTTTATGAAAATAGGCATTGATGGACGTGCCGCAAAATGGTACAGGGGTACTGGTATAGGGACTTATACTTATCAATTAATAAAGTGCTTAAATGATATTGATAATATAAATAATTATCTGCTTTTTATGCCAGAAAGCTTGAAAAATGATATGTACCTCAAAAAAAATTTCACATTAAATAACGTATCACAAAACAACAAAGCTAATTTTTGGGAAGAAATTGGTATACCAAATATAATAAAAAACAATAAAATAGAAATATATCATGTACCTCAAAATGGAGTTGGACTTCCTATTGACAAAGACTGCAAATTTATTATAACACTTCATGATGTAATTCCCTATAGAATGCCTAAAACTGTAAGTGACAGATACCTTAAAATTTTTTCAGAATATATACCCAAAATAGTACCCTTATGCGATGGAATTATTACAGTTTCAAATTTCTCTAAAAAGGACATAGTTAAATCTTTTAATTTTCCAGAAAATAAAATATACGTTACTCATCTCGCTAGTGAAGATATATACAAACCCCTAGATAAAAGAATAAGTAAATATGTAGCTAAAAAATATTATTCCATATACCAAGATTATATACTTTATGTAGGTGGATTCAGTCCAAGAAAAAATATATTAGGACTTATTGACAGCTTTAGTAAACTTATAACATTATATAAAAAACCTATAGTTTTAGTAATAGCAGGTTCAAAAGGGAAATCATATGAGACTTATAAGAAACATGCGGAAAAACTAAATATTTCTGACAAAGTCTTATTTCCTGGCTTTATTTCCATAGAACATCTTCCCTATATATATAATGCAGCTAAATTATTCGTATACCCTTCTTTCTATGAAGGATTCGGCCTGCCTCCTATAGAGGCCATGGCCTGTGGTATACCTGTAATAACTTCAGATACTACATCTCTTCCTGAGGTAGTTGGTAAAGGAGCTTTACTTATAAATCCTTTGGATAAGGCTAGTTTATGTGAAGCTATGTTAAATGTATTATTAGATGACACTCTTAAGAATAAATTAATATCTTCAGGTGTTAAAAGGGCTTCTGAGTTAAATTGGAAGAAGACTACTATAAATACCATAAACATATATAATAAAATTGTAAGTAAAAAATAAATAATATATACCCATCGAAGTATAGTACTTATTTCAATGGGTATATATTATTTATTTTTATATTTTTCTTCTCAAAAGGGTACATACCTAATTTAAAATTTTATTTTTAAATTCCTCTAAAAATTCCTGTCTATCTTCTTTATATCTAATCTTTCTTTTTAGTCTATCTAAAAATACTTCTTCTCTCCAATCTTTCCGTTTAGTATAATAGTCCTTAGATATAGTATAAAAATCATTAGGAAAGTTTAACATAGCATATAATACTTCTAATTCTCTATTGCTCAAGGTATTTTTGTTACAATAATCATTTATTATCAATTTTGCTTTTTCTACATCAAAAGCAAAATTTTTAATAACTTTATTTATAAAATTACATAGATCATGTACTTTAAGATCTATAATTGCATAATCAAAATCCACAAAATAAGCTTCATTATTATTTATTAATATGTTATGGTAAGCTAAATCATGATGACATACTACTATTTTGTCTTCCTCACTGCATAACTTATAATAATAAGATTTTTCAAGCATACTTTCACTTTTTTTAATTTCTTCTATATAATAATTTGAATTTTCTATAAATATTTCATCAAATTCTGTTTTCTTTTCATGTATATTTGCTATACTTCTAAAGAATTCCATTTCCTGGATTCTTCTTTTAAAAGTATCAATAAGCCTTCCACTATTATATTTATTCTTTATACTTGTTTTAAAACCCTCAGAGGCAAGATGAAATTCTCCAAGTCCTTCAGATGCAATGCTTAAATCCACCGGATTGCTAAAGTTGCATTCCTTTCCATAAACCACATCCATTATACAATACATATCTCCATTCCATATAGTATATATCTCTCCATCTTTATTTTTTACAAAATTAACTACTCTAGAAAACTTACTTCTTACATAAGTTAAAAGTTCATATATGAATTTTAACTCATCTAAAGTGTACTCTAACTTTTTTAATATCTTCCTCCCTTTATCTGAAGAAACCATATATACACTTCTAATAGGTATAACATCATATACTTCTAAGTCAAATCTACTAAAAAGTTCTATACATAAATCATATTTAGCTAAATATTTTTTTTCACTATATCTATCTATCAATCTAAAGCCCCCTATTACCTATTGTTTAAATTAAACTTTCCCCATCTTCATTCATAGATTCATCTAATTTCAGTACGTATTGCTCTTCCGTCCAATTTTTTGTATTGTACCTATATCTATTACAGCATTTCATAAAATGATAAGGATAAGATATTATAGACAATATAAATTGTAAGCTGTTATCATTTAAAGATTCATAAGCACAAAATTCTTTTATAAGCTCATTAAAATTTACATCTATACCTTTTCTCTTTATTCTATTTAAAAAATATGCCAAATCCATTTCGACCATATTGTAGCAGCAGCCTTTTATATTCACCACTTCTATATCTTCCTTTTTTTTCAAATTGTCAAAATAGGTATCAGTGAGACACATTTCCACCCTATCCATACTCCTAACTATCAAATTCACATAATTATTTTTATATAAATTATCCATGCATTTCTCTGCTCTAATCAAATATTTTTTTCCAACTTTATTTAATTTTTCATGGAAGTAACTTCTATTATTACAGTCACGTACGATTTCTAAATCTTTTTTTAGCCTTTTTGTATATATTCTATAACGCTCAACTGTTTTTCCTATATTGTTATCCAACCGTTTATTCATAACTCCTGTATATCCTAAAGCTTTTCTATGAAATTCACTTATTATGGATATCTGTTCCTTTATTCCACCTAAAGTTAATTGCTCTTGTTTTAACTCCTCCTTAAATTCTTTTACAACAGATATTCCCCTTGATTTCAAATATTCTATAAAGCAAAGTTCAATATTGTCACTATACACCTTTAAACCACCTCACCCTTATACTGCCACTATTTTATCCCAACGCTACCATTGCTAATACTCCTATCGCACTCTGTGAAAGCGATTCACACAAAATTAAAAATTTTGGTTCTCTGCTTTTCTATCAAAGTGGGAGATAAGCACTGCTGCGCGTCTGGATAAGTTCTTCTAAGATTCACTTGATCTGTGCTTTTTCTTCATTTCCTTTACCATTCGCCTTTTCTTCTTTTCCAGTTTCATAACCTCTTTTTTTCTTTTATTAATCTTCTCCAAATGTTTAACAGTCTTCTTAAGACTTTCTGCTTTATTTTCATAATAACCTAAATCTTTATTTTCCATTTCCTCTTCACTTTTATTTCGGGATTTTTTATGTGACATGACCAAATTCTCCTTTCGAAACTTTAATTATATTTCCAGTTTTTAAATTCACCTATAAATTCTAATTTTTCTTCTCTATCTTTAAGTGTCTTCTTTAACTTTTTTATAAAAAAATCTTCTCCCCATAGCTGATTTTCCCAATAGCACTGTATGCCAATTTGCCAATAGTCTTGAGGGAATTTCATAAAAGCCAATATAATAGGTATATCATCTTTTTCTACAGTGTTTATTGCATTATAAGTATCAATAATGAAAAGTGCATTATTTACATTCCATCTGCCATTTTTCATTCTCCTTATAAGTAAGCTTGCTAGATCATGAAGATGGGTATCCAATATGCAATAATCAAAATCTATTATGTTAACCTCACCTTGATTTCCTATCAAAATATTGTGATTTGCATAATCATGGTGACAAAATCCCTTACTTTTCATTTCTTTTTTCATATTATCTACATATCTAGTTTTCTTTAAATTTTCTATAGCCTCTTCTGCTAGCTTAACTTCTTTATCCATAGATTTTAAATATAATATATCAAAGTCTCCCTTAAATTTCTTTTCTAATATTCTCCTTTTAAAATCCAGCATTTCTTTTCGTCTAACTTCAAAGGTGTCTATCCATTTAAGCCATCCTATTCTGGGATTCATATCTTCAGTAACTTGAAAACTACAACTTTTTTTATGCAACTCTGCTAACTTAGAAGTTGCTACTAAAATGTCTAAAGTATTGTCATAGTTACACTGTCTGGAGGCAATCCATTCGCACAAATAGGCATAAGAATTTTCCATTTTTATATAATCTTTTTGATTTTTAGTCTTAATTATTTTAGGTATACTTCTAAATTTTTTATTTTGGAGATGCTTTATAGCAGAAATTATAAATAAGAAATGCCCATAGTCATAATTTATTACCTTTAAACAATACTGATTACATTTAGTGTGAATTTTATATATACTCTTTATCTTTTCTATAAATTCAATATGGAGATTATAAGCATCTTCAACATACTCTCGAACCTTTAATATATCCAAAAGCTTTTCCTCCAAAAATTATTATATATGTATTATATGAATAACCATATATGTATGTGATAAAGAAGTATATTTTGAATTTTAGTCTAAAAGTTATGGTCACCTTTTTATACTAATGTTAATACTATGTAATATAACAATTTGAATTACTTTAAGGCTACTGGGATGTGGAGGTATGAATAATGAAAATTGCCATGGACGCAAGAGGAGCTAACTGGTATAAAGGCACTGGTATAGGCACTTATACCAGTGAAATATTAAAATATATGACTAAAAACCATAGAGAAAACTTTTATCACATATACTGGTCAGGTAATAATTATGATAAATTACAACAAGAAAACACTAAAATAGTAATGGCTTCTAAAAAACAACATAGATTTTTTGAACAATATTACTTTCCAGTAAATTTAAAAAAAGAAACGGTGGATATATACCATATTCCTCAGAACGGTATTGGCATATCTGAAAATATAGAATGCAAGAAGATAGTTACTATTCACGACTTAATACCTTATATACTTCCTGAAACAGTAGGAAAGGGATATCTATCAAAATTCTTGAAGGAAATGCCCAAAATCATTGATTTGGCTGATGGAATAATAACCGTTTCTGATTGTTCAAAAAAAGATATTTTAAAATTCTTTCCCATAAATGAAGATAAAATATTTGTAACTCCTTTAGCTGCAAATAGTAGATACACACCTCTAGAAAAAGATAAATGCAGGTATGAAATAAATTCTAATTATAACATAGAAAATCCATTTATTCTTTATATAGGGGGTTTTAGTCCTAGAAAAAATGTATCATCACTAATTACTGCTTTCTCCAAAATTCACAAAAAACTAGATAAAAACTATGATTTAGTAATAGCAGGTTCTAATAAAGATGATTCTGATATGCTAAAAAATTTAAGTATAAATTTGAACATAGATAAAAATATTAGATTTACAGGATTCGTAGAAGAAAAAATGATGCCTATTTTTTACAATGCCTGCGACATATTCATATATCCATCTTTATATGAAGGTTTCGGACTTCCTCCTCTAGAAGCCATGAGCTGCGGTACTCCTGTAATAACTTCAAATATTTCATCCATTCCAGAAGTAGTAGGAGACGGTGGAATTCTCATAAATCCATTTGATATAGAAAGCCTTATGTACTCTATAGAGGCTTTAATTAATGATAGTAGTATAAGAGAAGAATTAAGCTTAAAAGCCCTAAAACAGTCAGCTAAATTTTCTTGGGAAAAAACTTCTGAAAAGACTATTGAAGTTTATAACAAAATTTTAAATAATTAAAAAACTTTATGCAAGCAAAGCCCTTTAACTACTTACGCTCCCGGTTAAAAGGCTTTACTTATATGTTAAAAAATCCCTATATGATTAATCCCTACACATATTATACATTAAATTTTAAATTTTGTAAACGTTTTATAATGCTCATTTCAAAATAATTTTCGTACAAATTTTATTTATTTTTCATAGACTTTTCTATATTTTCCGCTATAACTTTAAAATCTTGGTTTTTTATATTATCACTAGTTAAAATATCTTGTGTTATTTCCTTTACTTCAGGAAATTTTTTAGTATAATTTATACTAAAAGAGCCTTGTTCTACACCTGCAAATAAATTCCATATTGTACTATTAAAATAAGAAATATTCTTATTAAAATTCACAAAATTATAGACATTAGTATTTACCGGAAATCTACCATATTGATTTAACAAATCCATTTGTAATTCATCGTCTGTAAGTGTAAATTTTATAAATTCTTGTACAAGCTGCGATGATGATGTATTTTTATTTATAAGTAAGTTCACTCCACCTTGGGACACATCTCTATTTCCACCTAATTCAAAGGCCGGTAATTTCATTATGCCCCATTTGCCTGCATCTTGGGAATATTTCATTAAATTTATAGCATAAGTTGGATCTCCTATAAATGAAACTAATTTACCTGCTTGTGCACTAGCCATAACCTCACTTTCAGAATTGAAATCCTTAATTAGTCCTTCTCCATATAAAATTTTTAGTATTTCAACTACTCTACTCCACTTTGAAGATTGGAAATCTAACTCTCCGTTTTTATTAAAATAGCTAGTCCCTAATTGATTGGAAAGTAATAAAAAAATATTACTCTTATCTCCCTGGTAGTTACCAATAAATATATCTCCTGTACTTTTACTTACTTTCCTACCTGCTTCTATATAATCACTCCAAGTTTTTATGCTGCTCACATCTATACCTTGCTTTGAAAATATATCTTTTCTATATATTAAAGCCTTAGGATAAGTGTCCCAGGGTACTGCATAAATTTTTCCTTCTATGGTGTCATTATCAATTTTATTATTTAACATTATATTTTTATATGGATTAATTAAACTTGCAACTTCCAAAACTTTATCTGAGCTTTCAGAAAGAACATATTTTACATAACTATCACCCACAGTTATTATATCTGCATTATATTTGGAACTATTTAATATGGATTTAATATTATTATTTATATCATTCATTGCTATAACATCTATATTGACTTTCTGATGTAATAACTGGAATTTACTTGCTGCTAACTTTAACTGAGGTTTATGACTTTCGTCAGTAATGATTTCAATTTTTCCTTTAAATACCTCTTCATTTGTTCCTTCATTTCCTCTTTTATTATAAAAAACTATAAATAATATAACAGCTATCAATATTAGAACTATTATTATTTTCGTATATCCTTTCATAGAAATTCTCCCATTACTTGTAACTTAACATATATATTTTATACTAACAAATATAATCTTATGTTTCAATATATTATCTAGAAAATCAGCCTAAATATAAAATTTAACCCTTAGACATTTTATAATTACCATGACCTTTAAAATCCTCTTTCCATGCTTCTTCTGCATAAGATTTAAATTCCTTTGATATTTCATCAAGCTTGCTTTGAAATTCCAAATCTTCAAGCATCATCTTAGCCCCTTCATCTGTGGGGCTTACACCTGTTTTTTTTGCAATATCTCTAATTTCATACGTATTATCAATCATCATACAAGGCAATAATAAATTAGAGTTATATGGTTGTCTATGCCTAAGCTCTTTAAAAAAATCAGAGTTAAATACATCTACAAGCTTTTTTTCTTTTAAGTTATCTGCTGCGAAATGAGCAAATATGCAAGGTTCTACATCTTCCTTAGAATTTATATGACAATAATATTTTCCTGCAATACATCCTCCAACATACGGTGCATCATTAAAAAAGTCTATGGCAAAGTACGGTTTTGAACTCCTTATTTCCCTTACTCTCTCTCCTAATCGTATTCTCTGTTTGGGCGTAAGCATTAAATTCACATCAGGCTTCTTACCTACAGGCATAAATATAAAGTACCATCCCATTTTTGCTCCTTTACCTACAAGCATGTCTATAAATTCATCTGATATGACTGTATCTACATTATACCTGCTAACCGCAGTAGATACCCCAAATAAAACTCCTCGTTCCTTTAAAAGTTCCATAGCACTCATAACATCTTTAAATACACCCTTGCCTCTTCTTATATCTGTTTCTTCTTCAAATCCTTCAACAGAAAACATAGGAAGAATATTTCCAAGTTCCTTTATCCTATCCGCCAATTTTTCATCAAAAAGTGTACCATTAGAAAAAGGTACAAACATACAATCATTATATTTTTTATATATATTTAGCATATAATCATTTATGAAAGGCTCTCCTCCGAGAATTACAAAAAAATAAATCCCAAGGGTTCTAGCCTCTTTAATGATTCTATCTACCTCTTTCTCTGGAATATCATCCTCTTTACTATAACTAGAAGCATAACATCCCCTACAACTTAAGTTACACCTCATGGAGGGACTCATAAGGATTGTAAAAGGTGTTTTTATACCAGTTTCACTAAAAAATTTTGCCCTCTTCGGCATTCCATACCAAACTGCATTTCCCAAAAAATTTGTAAAAAACTTATTTATACATTTTTTATTCGAATCTTTAATAATGCCTGTAATAAGTTGGTGGATTGATGGGTTTGTTTCGTATAACTCCTGGACTGCCTCAATTTTAGTTAAGTTCTCCTTATCTCTCCTTATTGTTTTTTTAATAAGTGCAAATAGTCTGTCAATATTTTCTTCTGGGTTTCTATTCAGCAATTCTAAACCAGCTTTAACCAACGCATCTTTAGCCGTTTTTTCTAAAATTCCACTCGTCTTCATATGCTATTCCTCCCAATAAAAAATAATATATTTTTCTTTAACATACACATAACAATCAATAATACATCTAAATTTCATATTGATTATGTTTATATTTTTTTATTTTGTAAGACTACTCCAATCTAGTATTTTCCCATTATTTGATATATATTCAATATATTGATTTTTATTCTGTAAAATTAATATATTTATACTTTTTATTATAAAATTCCTTTGCTAGTTTTCCATTTACCGTATTATTGATTAATTACAATTTTACCATAATTACAAATATATTTCATATGACTTATATACTGGTTTATACCTAATCATTATTTATAAAACACTTAACTATAACTGAGTTTGACAAAATATATTATTTATATATAATTATTATATATTTAGTATTAAACTTAAATAAATTCAAGTATTAAAAGGATTGTGTTATTGTTGAAAAAAATACAGCGAAACTTTTACAGTAAGGATACTTTATTAATTGCTAAAAACCTTTTAGGCAAAATATTAGTTCATGAAGTGAATGGTAAAAAAATATCTGGAAGAATAGTTGAAACAGAAGCTTATAAAGGAATTAAAGATAAAGCTGCCCATTCCTATGGAAACAGAAGAACAAAGCGGACAGAGATAATGTATGGCTGCTGTGGATTTTCATATGTATATATGATATATGGTATGTATTATTGCTTTAATATTGTAACTGAAGATATAGATATACCAGAGGCTGTACTTGTAAGAGCTTTAGAACCCCTTCAGTGTTTAGATGAAATGTCCATTAATAGATATAAAAAAGAATTTACTTGTTTAAGTAAAATTGAAGTAAAAAATTTGACCAATGGTCCTGGTAAACTATGTCAGGCATTACTTATAGATAAAAATCAAAACAAAAAAGATCTTTGCAGTAGTAATTTGTATGTTGAAGACGATGATTTCAAAGACTTTAATATAAAAAATTCAAAAAGGGTGGGTATAAATTATGCAGGAGATGCGGCAAATTATCCCTGGAGATTTTATATAGAAGATAATTCTTACGTATCTGTCAAATAAATTTATGAAAGTAGATATAAATATGAATTACGTTTATATATTAAGATGTAAAGACGAAACATTATACACTGGTTATACTAACAATTTGCAAAAAAGGATACAAGCACATAGCAATAAAAAGGGAGCCAAATATACCATGGGTAGGCTTCCTGTACAACTAGTATATTATGAAAAATACAATTCCAAGAAAGAAGCTATGTGCAGAGAATACGCTATAAAAAAAATGAGTAGAGAAAACAAATTGAATTTAATTAAAAAAATGTCCTTATAATATAATAAAGTTAGGATTTATAAATCCCAACTTTATTTGTATTATAAATATTTTTTTAAACTATTTTTATTCTTTAAAACATTAACTAAATACTTTATTTCTTGATCCTTATTTTTATCCATAATTAATAGCACATCTTTGCAGTCTACTACTATTAAATCTTTTACTCCAAATACTATAATAAGCTTATCATCTCCATATACAGTACAACTCTCACTGGATTCGAATACTGCATTGCCCTTTACATTATTACCATTAAGATCTTTGAGAAATCTTCCTAAAGCATTAAAAGTTCCTATATCATCCCATAAGAACTCACTCTCAATTACATAAGCTTTCCTAGTTTTTTGCATTACTCCAAAATCTACAGATATTCCATCTATAAAGCCATATTGTTCTTTTATTACTTCTTCTTCTTGTTCTGTATCCAAATTTTTATATATTGAAAGCATACACTTATACATTTTAGGGAGATATTTTTGCATTTCCCTCAAAAATACATCTGCTCTCCATACAAATATACCACTATTCCATAAATAAGTACCTTTAAGTATTAAATCCTTGGCAACTTCTACATTAGGTTTTTCCAAGAACCTCTCTACTCTAAAAGTGGCAATTCTGGCACTTACTCTTTCTCCCATATTTATATAACCATAACCTGTTTCAGGTCTGGAAGGTTTAACTCCCATAGTTACAAGTCCTTTTTTTCTCTCAGCAATTTCTACTGCTTGAAAAATAGTATCTATAAATAATTTCTCATTCTCTATATAATGATCTGATGGTAAAATTATCATAGTAGCAGATGGATCTTTTTTTAATAATTTTACTGCGGAAAATCCTATACATGTAGCAGTTTCTTTATTTTCTGGTTCTGCAAATATATTTTCCACACTTATATCTGGAAGTTCTTCTTGAACTTTATCTATATACTCTTCATTAGTAACTACATATATATTTTTTTCATTAACTAAAGGCTTAATTCTATCTACGGTATTCCTTAAAAAACTTTTATTATTTATTATTTTTAAAAATTGTTTTGGATTTTTGGCCCTTGATAATGGAAATAATCTCGTTCCTTTACCACCTGCAAGAATTAGCGCATATAACAATGATTTCACTCCAAATAATGCTTGCTATGCTTTATAATATGTATAGATTGTTATAAGTGTGTAATATGCTAATTAAATTTTAAAAATATTTCAATATAAAAAGTGCTCCAAATATCTTTGAAACACCTTTTATTTAATAATTATCAAATTTAGCTTTTGAAAGCATTGTACAAAATCATACATTTTATAATAAAGTTTATACGGCCTTAAGATTCTTAGCATCAATTTCTTCCACCTTATACTGCTCCATTCCTATATTACTTAACTTTTCCCATAATTTATTCATAACTTTTTCTGGATTGTAATAAAATTCACTTCCTCTTATTCTATAAAATATCCATCCTACCCTTTGTAAATCCAACTGCCTTTCTATGGTTTCTTCCCAATTATACTTTTCCGAAGAAACATCTCCATCACATATAATAGCTACTCTATTTCTAACTCCTTCTACTATAAAATCTATTTTGTATCTACCTATTTTTACTTCTGGTATAACATTATATCCTTTATTTTTTATAATATTATAAACATCTTTTTGTAGCTTGGATTGGAATATATATTCTATATTCTTGTTGTTCATATAATATTTATCATAATTTAAGCAATAGTTTAAAAGATAATAACGTGCACAGTCTACATTTAAATCTTCTAATTCTATAGAATAGAATAGCCACATTTGATTTTTCGCTCTGCTAGATGCCACATTAAATCTCCTAATATCATTTTCTCTCATAAGAGGGGCAAATTTTACATCATTTGAAATTACCATGGATAAAAACATTATATCTCTTTCATCCCCTTGAAAAGAATAGGCATCTCCACATATGAGCTTTCTTCTTATCATTTCTTCCACACCAATCTTTTCTCTCAGCATACTTTCTATTAGGTGCCCTTGAGCCTCTCCTAATAATGATATAACTCCCATGGACATATTAGAGTATCTTGCATCTTTACAACAGGATACAACTTTATCTACTAAACATTCTGCTTCTTTTACATTAATAGGTTTAATAGGGTCCCTAGCTCCTTCCTTAACTCTGATTGTATTTATCGGAGGATAAAATTTCTCATGTATTTTAGGATACCTTAGTGGTAATATTTCTCCTGAATAACTTAAGTCATTACTAAAATTTATTATTTCAGGAATACACCTAAAATGTTCTTTTAACATTAACCTACTTGGAAATACTCTGAGTGAAGTATCATATAAACTTGTTTGCAAATCAAACCATTCCCGTTGGGGTATACCTTTTAGATATTTATCTATTAAATTATATATAACACTTTGGTCAATTCCAACAGTTTCCGGACTTATCTGCTTATCATCTCCTACTATGACTGCCCTCTTAGCTCTCATAAGTGCACATAATGAAAATATATCACTTTGACTACTCTCATCAAATATTATTACATCAAACATATCTTTAGACAACTTTACATTTTCAATAATTCTATTTAAAGGCATAATCCATACAGGAATAACTTCTTTACATTTCTCCATTTCATTTTGCGCTATTTTCCTATACTCCGGCACCATTTTACCACGACCCTTGCCAATTCTTTTCACTGCCTGAAGCCATGAAAATAAACTTCTTTTTTGATTTTCAGTAGTCCGACGTATTTCATTATACCAGGTCTTTTTCGAAACTATATCTTTTATGATTGACTTTTCTTTGTTCTTCTGCTGCTCTATGCTCTCTTCTAGTATTTCCGAATTTAAGCTATATATATTATTTAAAAAGCTGTTCCATTGAGCCCATCTCCATGCTTGTCCCCAATTGTTAAATTTCTCTGACGCACAACTCCAATTATCTATTATTTTTCTAGCAGTATCTGGGCATACTTTATTTATTTTGCCTATTAATTCATCTATTTTTGCAGACTTATTTTTTATAGTACTCATTTCCTTTAATCTACTTAAGGTTTCTCTAATCTTATCTGTATCTAAGTCTTCTATAGCATCATAAAGTTCTTTTAATTTATTTGAAGTATTTATTGTTTTCTTAAATACCTCTATATATGCTTTGGCTTGATTGTATTTATTTATATTTCCTATAGCTTTTACACATTTAATTAAATAATCGTAAGTTTCCTTTTTGTGCCAGTTAATATATTGTGGAATTGATATTCTCCCCAGGCCTTCTATAATAGGTTTTTTATATTTTGTATCCCAATTTACAATTTCACTCAAATTATCTAAATTTTTTTCAACAGAAATCAGCTCGGCTTCCTTTAAACTAGAACTTATTATCTTTCCCCCATAATCTTTTATTGTGTTATTCCAAATAGTCCTTAATTCTTTAAATATTTGTTCTTGCTGTGTATAGAGTTTAACTGCCATTGCTTGACTCATACTTTTTAAAGGTTTGCCATCTACTTTACAATTTTCTAATATATAGTTATATTCTGGATGAAGCATGATAAATAGTTTACTTATTTTTTTATTTTCGTTCAAAGCACTGTATAGAATATTAAATTTTTCTATGAACTTGTCCATGTTGATATCACTAGGAAGTTCTATTTTATGATTTCTAAGTTGATTTCTAATTCTACTAAGCATTAATATATAGTTATTACTTTTATACAGTAAATCTTTAAGTGTTTGTTTTGTTATATTACTATTATAATAATTATGCATTATATTTCCCCACATACCTTCTTCAAGATATGAAATTTTACTTTTACATTCTTCAATTAATTTTAACAACTTTCCATAATCACATCTATCATTATAAGGTATATGCCATCCCTCTACTGTTTTAATGCATTTTTCATATTCCATACCTAATTTCTTATATTCTTGTATTTTACTACAGAATTCCTCTTCATCAGGCAGCCTAGTCACTATATTTTTTATACTATCAAAGTGACACTTTTCAGATTTGTCTAATTCTCCTAGTAGATAAATGAGTAAATCAAATTCCTTTTCTGAAACAGGCATAACTTCATTAATCTCTACTTTGTCATCTATCCAATTATACTTATCCCTATTATCTTTCACCCACTTTGCCATATACATAGTATTATAATTTTTTCCCTCATAATCTATGCTATAATTTTCCAATTTCTCTACCTGCTTAAATTTTTCATATAAAGCCTGTTGATTTTTTCTACAATAATTCAATCTTCTCTCCAATATTTTGATATCTTCGTACATTACTTCAGGATCCTCAGATAAGTTATCCGTTATTTTTCTTACAGATTCATTAAGTTCATTTAAGGAATTAGCGTCATTCCCCAAAACACTAATGCACAATGGCCTTATTTCCTCAGGTATTTTTTCTGTCAATACTTTAAGTGCTCTACTAGTCTGGCTTGTCACCAATATTCTTTTTCCATAAGCAAGAAGATGACATATCAAATTTACTATAGTATGACTTTTGCCTGTACCCGGAGGTCCTTGTACAACTACTCCGTAATTTTCAGATATACGCTTTATTATCTCCTTTTGATCTGAATTTGCAGGTAATGGGAAAAGCAAATCTTGTCCTATATTTTTCCATTCATTTACATCTTCTTCGCTATAACTTATATCCTTTTCATCTACCAGAGCTTTGATAGTTTCAGGTATTTTATATCCACTGTCTATTTGTTTAATTATGTTATTAATTTCAATTTCCCACAATTTCATATTGTTCTTTCTTGCTAAAATAACAGAAGTATCATAGATAACCGGAAACTCCTCAAAATTAATTTTTTTTCTTGAAAATTTACCCTTATTAAATGTTCCCTGCTCATCTATATTAGAAAGCAGATTTAAAAACACATTTTCAGCTTCCTCTATATTTCTAGGATCCAAATTGGATTCATTTACTTTATCTTCTAAGTCGAAAATGTTAGATATATTACACTGTTTTAAATCTTCAAATAAAAAAGTCTCCAGAGTAGTTTTAGCAGAAGGAATCAACACAAATGTTTCCTTTATCTTGTTAAATTCTATTTTCATTCTAGTGCTTAGAACTGGATATACAATTTTTTCATTTTCTACCTTCCATACTATTAATCCATGTCCAAAAACTATCTCAAAATTCTCCCCGTTTTTCTCATTCTCTTGATACAAATTAAAGAATTCTTTATAAAGTTTGCTATTATTTTTGTTTACTTCAACCCACGACTCACTATTAGATATATTAGAAAATTCATCTTCCCAGTATAACCTATCACAATCATAAATATTTTTTACATATTTTTGGTTCAGTTCTTTTAAGTTCAGCAAATAATAAAATATCCTTTTTACCTTATCCCTATAATTCATAATTCCCCCTCCTATAATGGTAAACAATAATTATATTTACTTTTATGTTAAATTATACCATGAAATAATAAAAAGTTCAAAAATTTCGTTAAACAAAATTCAAATATCTGCGACAATATTTTTTCCCATAATATTCAAAATATAAAAAGAGTTCAAAATAATTATTTTGAACTCTTTTATAATTAAAACTATATCTATGAATTTTCTGTCTGCACTTTCTTTATTATCAATTTATAAAGAATAAATACAACTATTAAGATTACTAAGGCTATATCCGCAAAATGAAACCATTCACGTATAATAGTCCAATTTTCTCCCATTTTATAACCAGTATACCCCAAAAGTACACTCCATACAGCAGATCCCAATAAAGTATATATGGTAAATTTTTTAACGTCCATTTTACTTATACCTGCAGGAAGCGAAATAAACGTTCTAATTATAGGTAAAAGCCTAGAATAAAATACTATTTTTTCTCCATATTTGTTAAAGTAATAGTCACTTTTTTCAATATGAGCCTTTGATAATCTAAGCTTATCCGCATACTTCTCAACTAAGGGCCTTCCACCTATTTTCCCAATGTAATAAGCCCCTAGAGAACCCGCTGTTCCTCCTAATGTACCAAATATTATAACAAGGATTAAATTCAATCTTCCTGTAAAGCTTAAATATCCTCCAAAAGGCAATATGGCTTCACTAGGAATAGGTATGCAGGCACTTTCTAAGGCCATAGCTACAAACGTACCTACATAACCTGTTTTGTCCAGGATAAAAATGACTACATCAATTATTCTTTCTACCATCATACGTTCCTTTCCTACGAAAAATATGTATCTTGTTTATACTTTATTATATATTATACCCCGGAATTTTTGTATTAATTTTCTATAAACAGTGTTAAGAACATATTTACTAAAACCAGCCATATCCTATTTTTTGCAGGAATCTCTTTCAATTAATTGATGAGGCAATACATAGTTTGTATTCTCCATTTTTTGATTATTGATTAATTTTATAAGCATTCTCATCCCCACAGAACCCATGTCATAGATAGGTTGAGCTACAGTAGTTAACTTAGGGTAAAATATAGATGCTGAATATATATTTTCAAAGCCTATTACATCTACATCTTCAGGGACCTTGATTCCCCTATCCCTAAGTGCATTTATAGCCCCCATTGCAATCTCATCGCTGCTGCAAAATATTGAGTCTACTTCTGTTTTATCTAATATTTTATTCACACCCTCATACCCGTCTTTTGCTTTTAAGTTGCTAAAATAAGTTCTATTCTTGTTAACCTCCAAGCCATTTTCCTCAAGGGCTTTTTTGTATCCTCTATACCTTACAGCACTTGCATTAGCTATATCTTCACTAGCACCTATATACGCTATTTTTTTATTTCCCTTATTTATTAAATAAGTTACCCCGTCATATGCTGCTTTTTCATTATCAATAGTTACACTTGGAATATTTTCTTTGTCATTTGCAGTCTCTACCAATACCATTGGAATTTGAAGCTGTTTTATAAGGTTTAGCATATCTGATTCCAGTGAATTACTCATATATAGAACTCCATCTGCCATTTTTTCTTTTAGAACTTTTAAATATTCCATTTCTTTTTCTATATCTAAATCAGTATTACACAGCATTATATTATAATCATATATATTTGCTACGTCCTCAGCTCCTCTTACAATTTCAGGATAAAATTGATTGGATATATCAGGAATTATTATTCCTATAGTTCTTGTTTTTTGAGTTTTAAGACTTCTTGCTACTATATTAGGTCTATATCCTAGTTTATTGATAGCTGCTAAAACTTTCTTCTTAGTTTCCTCATTCACAACATCTACGTCATTGAGTACCCTAGAAACTGTAGCTATAGAAACTCCTGCCTCCTTAGCAACGTCTTTAATTGATGTGGCCATTTTATCACCTACCGATCCATTTGTTTTTTATAATTATACTTACAAAACTACTATATTACAAGCTAATTTATTATTTTAATACTTCTACTGAAATATTAAATTTTTCTCCATTAATATTATAACTACTATATTCTCTGTTTTCATTATAAATAACTTCTACAGCAAGGGTCTCTTTCTTAATTTGCCCTTCAAATTTTCTTACTACTTCTTCAAGCTTTTCATTATTTGAAACATAAAGCTTTATTTTATCAGCAACTTCAAATCCACTTTCTTTTCTCATGTTTTGTATTTTACTTAAAATTTCTCTTAAATTTCCTTCTTCTCTAAGCTCTTCTGTAATTGTGGTTTCTAAAACTATACCTGTGCTGCCTTCTCCGGCAAAGGCAAATCCTTCTAACCCATCCATAGTAATAAGTAAATTTTGTGAATTTAATTCTATTTCTACTTCATCTATTTGTACCTTTACCACTTCATTATTATTTATTTTTCCAGCGAGATCCATCTGATCCATAGAAGCTATCTTTTGTTTTATTTTAGGTATAAGCTTACCATATTTTTTTCCTAATATAGGCAAATTAGGCTTTATGCTAAAATCAACATATTTAGACAAATCTGCATTAAATACTATATTTTTTATATTTAGCTCACTTTTTATTATATCTCCATAGTATTCAGGAAGTGTCTTCACACTTATAAGCATCTCTGAAAGGGGCTGCCTATTTTTTATATTGGCTGCATTTCTAGCACTTCTTCCTAACTTAACTATCTTGTAGCATTCTTCCATATTCCTTTCTAAATCAGTGTCTATTAAATCCAAATTATATTCTGGCCATTTACATAAATGTATACTTTCTGGTACATCTTTATTTAAATTTAATACAAGATTTTGATAAATCTCTTCTGCCATAAATGGTATAAAAGGTGCAGCAATTAAACACAATGTATTTAATACATTATACAGAGTCACATAGGCACCTATTTTATCTTTTGTTAACTTTTCATTCCAGAATCTAGTTCTATTTCTCCTTACATACCAGTTTGAAAGCTCATCTACAAAATCACCAATATTTTCAGCGGCCTGAGTAATTCTATAATTATCTAAATTCTTTTCTGTCGTTTTTATCAGCGAATTCAGCCTTGAAATTACCCACTTATCCATTACATTTTCACTTACAAAATCTGAATATTCTAATGGATTAAATTTATCTAAATCTGCATAGAGTACATAAAAAGAATATACGTTCCAAAGTGTTCCTAAGAATTTCCTCTGACTATCTTGAACTGCTTCTTCATAAAATCTAGACGGAAGCCACGGTGCACTTTCAGTATAAAAATACCACCTTGTAGCATCAGCACCTTCATTCTCTAGAACCACTTTAGGACTCAATACATTTCCCTTATGCTTTGACATTTTAAGGCCATGCTTATCCAATACGTGTCCTAAAACTAGACAATTTTGAAATGAACTCTTATCAAATAATATTGTAGATATTGCCATAAGAGTATAAAACCATCCCCTGGTTTGATCTACAGCCTCGGATATAAATTGGGCCGGAAAATTTTTCTCAAAAAGTTCTTTATTTTCAAATGGATAATGATGTTGTGCAAAAGGCATAGACCCTGAATCAAACCAACAATCAATTACTTCTGGCACCCTTTTCATTTCTTTCTGGCATTTATCACACTTCAATTTAACCTCATCTATGTAAGGCTTATGAAGCTCTATATTATCTGGTACATTAATTCCTTTTTCTTTTAATTCTGCAATACTTCCTATACACTCCCTATGTCCACACTCACATTCCCATATAGGTAGTGGTGTACCCCAATATCTTTCTCTGCTAAGTCCCCAATCTATTACCCCTTCGATGAATTTCCCAAATCTTCCTGTTCTTATATTGTCAGGATACCAATTTGTATCATTAGTATTTTTAATTAATTTATCCCTTATAGCAGACATCCTTATAAACCAGGTATCTCTTGGGTAATATAAGAGTGGAGTATCGCATCTCCAGCAAAATGGATAAGAATGAGTAAACTTCTCCGATTTATACAATATGCCTTTTTCTTTTAAATATGCAATTATTTTAGGATCTGCATCTTTTACAAAAAGTCCTTTCCATGGAGCAACTTCATCTTTAAAATTTCCCTGAGTTGTCACAGAATTTATCATAGGTATATTGTGTTTTTTACATGTAATACTGTCATCTTCGCCAAATGCAGGTGCAGTATGCACAATTCCAGTACCATCTGTTAGGGTTACATAATCACCATGAACAACATAATGAGCCTTTCCATCAAAAGATGTAAAATTAAACATCTGTTCATACTCTAACCCTAGAAGTTGTTCACCTTTAAACTTCTTTAAAATTTCATATTCTCCTTCTAATTTTTCCAGAAGCCCTTCAGCTAATATTAGACATTCTCCATTATTCATTACTTCCACATAGTCGTAATTTTTATTTATTGTCAATGCCATGTTATTAGGTAACGTCCACGGCGTTGTAGTCCATGCAAGCATGTATTTATTTTCATTTTTAAGCTTAAATTTAACATATACAGATGTCTCTTTTACATCCTTATAGCCCTGTGAAACTTCATGGGAAGAAAGTGCAGTACCGCATCTTGGACAATAAGGTACTACTTTGTGGCCTTTATATAAAAAGTCTTTATTCCATATTTGTTTTAAGGCCCACCATTCTGATTCTATGTAATTATTATGATAAGTTACATATGGATCATCCATATCCACCCAAAAACCTATTCTATCGGACATTTTTCTCCATTCACTTACATAAGTAAAAACGCTATCTTTACACTTTTTTATAAAATCCTCTACTCCATACTTTTCAATTTGAGGTTTGCCTGAAATTCCAAGACTTTTTTCAACTTCCAGTTCAACAGGAAGTCCATGGGTATCCCAGCCTGCTTTTCTTAAAACCTTATATCCTTTCATAACTTTATACCTAGGTATAAGATCTTTTATGACTCTGGTTAAAACGTGTCCTATATGAGGTTTTCCATTAGCAGTGGGAGGTCCATCATAGAAAGTAAAGTAATCCCCGTCTTTATTGGATTCAAAACTCTTCTCTACTATTTTTTTATCCTGCCATAATTTTAAAATATCTTCTTCCATCTGTACAAAACTTCTATTATTATCAATTTTTTTATACATAAATTTGGCCCCTTTCATCTTTATTGTTAATTTTTTACTATTTGTTCTGTTTTATACATGACTTGAATATACCATTTGAAATATAAACAAAATTCAAATAAATTATTTGCAATAAAAAAACTTCATCCAAATAGGACGAAGTTAAATTCGCTATACCACCTATGGGTAACCTTTTTAAAACACTGTCATATGTACCCTCTAACGCAGAATTGCGTAAGAATCTACTAAGCAATTTAATACCGTTCAACCCTTAAACTCCCAGGTGATTTTCCTTAAGTTCTCCTACGGACTCTCAACACTCCCCCGCTCTCTGTAAATGATATAGACCTAAATACTTTTCCTGTTCAAAGTTTTTAAAATGTTTACTATATTAATTTTTCTCTATTATATTATATGAAAATTTTATTGTCAATTTATTTACAACAAAATTTTCAATCTTAATTAATGCCTAAGGCCTTCAGTATTCCATCAGCTATAGCTTGTGCAAATTTTTGCCTATACTCATCACTGCTTAATTTTGCAGCATCATCAGGATTTGTTACAAACCCTAATTCTGTCAATACCGCTGGTGCCACTGTATTTCTTGCGATGTAAAGCCAACTTCCATCCTTCAAGCCTCTATTATAAGTTCCTACTTCTTCTACAATACTGTTTTGTATGTATGATGCTAATTTTTTTCCTTCTTCATTTCCTGTATAATACAAGGTTTCTGTACCATATGCTGAAGAACTATCGAAAGAATTGGTATGGATACATACAAAATATTTAGCATTGACGTTATTTGATATGTCACAACGTTTTTGAAGACTTTCTGTAACACTCATTGGAGTAGAACGCATATCTGTTGTCCTAGTATATACTACATTTACTCCATGTTCCTCCAGTATCTTACCCGTCTTTAATCCTACTGCCAATGTAATATCATCTTCTTGGAGTCCTCCTATTCCAGTAGCACCTACATCACTTCCCATTCCATGTCCCGGATCTATAACTATTATAGGAGCTGTACTTGAAGGTGGTGTTCCAGATGTTCCCTTAGCTATGGTTAAAGTAAAAGTTACTTGTTTACTATATCCTGGTGCAGTTCCTTTATATGTAAATGTGCCATCCTTAGAAGAATCTACCGTACTTGAATTCCATATAATACCTACTTTTCTACTACTTCCATCGCTCATAGTAGCTTGTACACTAATAGGAAGGGAATACTCATTTCCTACAGTTATATTATCAGATAAATCTGATATAGAACCTATAGTTAAATCTTTATTTTCATTTAGAGAATTTAAAGATTCCAAAATTCCATTTGCAACAGCCGATGCACTTTTATCTTGATAATCATCACTTCCAAGTAATGTACTCTCCTGAGAATTAGTCATAAACCCCAATTCTACCATAACAGCTGGTGCTAAAGTACCTCTGAGTATTTCATGCTGTAATACCCCTGCTTTAATACCTCTATCTACATGGCTAGTATAACTTACCATTTCATTTTGAATTTTCCCGGCAACATTCTTAGCTTCATCACTATACCCAGCATAATAAGTTTCTATACCATTTACTGATGAATTGCTAGTATAAGAATTACAATGTATAGTAACAAATAAATCTGATTTCGCATTATTTGCTATATTAAAACGAGATTGTAAATCTGAACTGCTGTTCCAAGAAACATTATCATCTTTTCGAGTATAAACTACATTTACTCCATTTTGCTCTAATATTTTTCCTACTTTTAATGACACTGATAAATCTACATCTTTCTCCTTCAGGCCCGATGCACTGACGTTTCCAGCATCATCTCCACCATGACCCGCATCAATAGTAACTGTATATTTTGCATTGGAAGTTGGGTTATCCTTTACATTAAACTGCATTTTAGATTCGCTATATATATTTTTGTCACTTATAGATTTCAATCCGCTTTTTACAATTAAATTATAGGTTTTGCCGTATGTGTACTGGGCTTTAGGCGTAACTTCCACAACAGTTCCGTTATCCTCTAACTGTAAAGATATTGGTACAGCATTCCCATCACTATCCATAACTACTATATTTGAATCATTTACTGTGCTTTCATCTAATTCCATGTTAAACTTTATCTTCCATGACTTATTAATTTCTATATCTTTTCCTATAATTGTTCCATCATACACTGCAGCATATACAATATTAATTTTTATTAAAGCTACAAATATAAATATGAAAGTTAACAATAGAATTTTATAGACTTTTGTATCTTTCAAATAATCACCTTCCCCTCATAGATTTGGAATAATAAGATTTTTTAATTTACATCTATAAAATTTTCCATGTAACATATACTATTATAATATAAAAAGAATTAATTTTATAGTTAAAGTTACCCATATTAAATGTTAACTTTAATATCTTTATATTTATTGCTAATTATGACACTTGTATTTTTCCAAAAATATACAATAAAGTTTATAATAAAAAAGAAAGGAAGTATTTTTATGCAAATAAAGTGGATAGCTCATTCTTGCTTTTTATTACAGGATTCAAAAGGGAGAAAACTTTTAACAGATCCATTTGACGAAAGTCTCGGATATAATATTTTTCAAGGAGAAGTGGACATAATTACAATAAGCCATAGTCATTTTGATCACTGTTATACAAAAAAAATAAAATGTAACCACATTGTAAATAAGACAGGTCTTTTTAATTTATGTGAAATAAATGTTACAGGTATACCTTCCTATCATGATAAGGTAAGTGGTGCTAAAAGAGGAGAAAATATAATATTTATCATAGAGATGGATAACTATAGGATATGCCATTTGGGAGATATAGGATATATATTACCTGAAGAGGAACTAAAAAAACTGGGTAATATCGATATACTTTTAATTCCTATAGGAGGTAATTTTACTATAAACGGCAAAGAAGCTGCTGAATTAGCTAAAGCTATTAACAGTCATATAGTAATTCCTATGCATTACAAAACTTCCTATTTGACCTTTGAATTGGAAGGATTGGATCAATTTCTTAGGTATATGAAGAATGCAGAAAGAATCAAAAGTAATACTTTAATTATAGAGAATGAGTTAAGGGGTCATAATATGGTCAATATACTTGATTTTAATTAATAATATAAATTATATCTTTTTCTTAAAATTAAAAAATTTCTAAAAATCCTTCTAACCTTTAGAAATTTTAATTGTGCTCTACATGTTCTAAACCTGCATTAAGCAACCTATCTATGTGTTCGTCATCCAAAGAATAATATACGGATTTTCCTTCTCTTCTAAATTTAACTAATCGAGAAGTCTTTAAAATTCTAAGTTGATGTGATATAGCAGATTGGCTCATTTCAAGTACTTCTGCAATATCACACACACATAGTTCTTTTTTAAACAGAGCATATATTATTTTAATTCTTGTATAATCTCCTAATACTTTAAAAAGTTCTGATAATTTCACAAAAGTTTTTTCATTTAACATGCTTTTTCTCACACATTCTATGCCTTCTTTATGAATTTCATTACAACAATAAACTTCAGCTTTTAAATCATTTTTCAAAACTATCACCTCACTATGAAATATTATATTATATTTATTTATAATATTTCAACTTAAAGTTACTACCACAGTATTACCATACTTCAAACTTTTCTGTATATCAATAATTCTCTGATTCTTAGAACCCCTGAATTTCAGTGCAGCCTCTTTTTTATCTTCTTCAAATTTCCCATCTACCAAAACATCTATATTCTTTAATAAATCTTGCCATGCTTTATTATGCCCATTACTTAATATATACTCAAATTTATATCCTGTATAACACCATATATTCAAATTTAGCTCTTTAATTTTACTGGCCATATACGCAAACTCTTCCGCCTGTTCAAAAGGATCACCACCTGAAAATGTAACTCCACTTATAATAGGATTAATTTTCATATCATGAACTAAATCACTTATATTCTTCAATTCGCCTCCTTCAAAACAATGGGTGGAAGGATTAAAACACCCATTGCAATTATGTCTGCATCCCTGTGCAAAAAATACTCGCCTCATTCCGGGGCCATTTACAAGACTCTCATAAGCAATACCCGCTAACCTAACTTTTTTATTCATTTCTTCACTTCCTATCAAAAATATACTGCTTTGTTATTACCCTGAGATATTCTGTCCCTTCGCTCTGCTATTTTTCCTTCACCAAATCTTTCGTCTAAAGATAAATATCCAGTTACCCTAGATATGCCTTGTATATTACTACTGCCACAATTAGGACACGTATCTTCTCCATGTAAATAAGTACCACATTCTCTACAATATCTTATATGAAAATTTATTCCAATATAGGATATATTTGTATTATCATAGGCATAATTAATTATATCACCAACAATTTCCTCTGATGGATAATCATCTATTTCTATATAACTTATATGTCCCCCGTTACAAATTTTATGGTATGGAGCTTCGATGTCTATTTTATCTTTTATAGATATGGGAAACCCTACAGGTATATGATAAGAATTGGTATAATAATTTTTATCTGTTACTCCAGGTATTTCACCAAATATTTTTTTATCCTGCACTATAAACTTTCCACTTAATCCCTCTGCAGGCGTAGCATAACAACTCCAATTCAAACGAGTTTGTTCTATAAATTTATCTGTATATTCCCTAATATGTGAGATTATCTTTATGCCCAGTTCCCTTGACTCTTCACTCTGCCCATGATGCTTTCCAGTGAGGGAAACCAATGTTTCTGCAAGTCCAATAAAACCTATGGCCCAGGTTCCCTGTTTTAATATGGGATCTATGGAATCTTCTAATTTTAAATTTTCAGAGCCTTTCATAAGACTTTGACCAACTACAAAAGGCAAATCCTTAACTTTTAATCTTTTTAAAATACCGTATCTATGCATTAAAGATTCTTTAGCCAAATTAAGCCTGTTATCTAATAACTCAAAAAATTTATCTATATTGTTCTTAGCTATAATTCCAAGTCTAGGCAAATTAATGGTTACTGGCGCGATATTTCCCCTTCCCTTTGTTCCTGGTTCTCCATTCACATTTGAGCAAACATAAGTTCTGCACCCCATAGTAGCAGGAATTACACCTTTGTCATAATAAGCTTTGTTGAAATCAGCATCTAAATTCATAAAAGTAGGATTCATCCTCTTTGAAGCCACCCTACATGCAATTTTAAACAAATAATAATAAGGATCACTTTGATTTTTATTTACTCCCTTTTTAACTCTAAATATTATATTAGGAAATATAGGCTGCTCCCCTTTTCCCAGTCCTTTTTCATATTCAGTTAAAAATATCTCACATACTAAAGCAGCATCCTTAGATTGAGGTATACCTATGTTTATTGAACTAAAAGGTACCTGTGAGCCTGCCCTTGAATGCATGGTATTTAAATTATAAATTATTCCCTGCATAGCCTGTTCTATATTTTTTCTTAATCTTTTCTCTGAAATATTTTTTATTCTATCTTCTTCTATTCCAATTTCCATAAGGTTTTCAACTATTTCCTTTCTTGTAGGTTCTACAAAAACAGCCATATCATTATCAAAATCAGGATGAGACTGTCCACCAAACATATCGTTTTGAGATGACTGCAATAATATACAAGAAAGTTCTGCTGCGGATTCTATTCTCTTTGGGGTTCTGATATTCCCATAACCTGTATTAAATCCATTTAAAAGCATCTCTTTTGTTGGTATATGAAGACAATTGATAGTTAAATTATAACTATCTAAATCATGGTAATATATGTCTCCATTTTCATGAGCCTTTGCTAGATATTTAGGCATGGTGGCCAAATTATGCCATTTATTTGATTCGCTAGCTATTCTGAGCAATTTAGAGCTAAAATTATTCCCTACATTTGCATTGTCTCTATCTGTCTCTATACCTATCTTATCAATGACTTTCATAAGGTCTGATTTTATATCTCTTATCTTAGTCCTTTCATTTCTGTAATTTGAATATACTAATCCTATATTCCTATGTCCATTTTGCAGAAGAATTTTTTCAACTACATTTTGTATTTCCTCTACATATATTTCTTTTACATTAAACTCTTCTATTTGCTTTATTACTTTCTGAGTTAAATCTATAAAATCACTCTCTTTTAGTTCATATCCAATTTCCTCCGACGCGCTTTTTATTGCATTAGTTATTTTTATAGAATTAAACTCTACTTTTCTGCCATCTCTTTTCACAACATGTAGCATATGCCATTCCTCCTAACTACTATATATTGTGTATATATCTTGTCTATTATACTATGTAAAAATTTAAATATCAATTTTGAAATTTAGATTTATAGCAACTTAATAAACTCCTTAAGTTATATTTCTTCCATTTCTTCTAATTATTATCCTCATATGATACTTGATATTTTATTATAGACAATCAATAGGTAATAAATGTAGTTATAAACTGCTCAGAATATAAAATTCTAAGAATAATAATTAAATATATAGATAAGACTAAAAAAGTATATAAATTTAATCTCTAGGAGGAAGTATTTTATGATAGGGGAAATAATTGACATGAACATTACCCATGCGCTTATAAGTTTTCAAGATGGAACTACTACAGATGTAAGTATTAATAACTTGCCTTCAAACTCTAAAATAGGAGATAGAGTAAATATAAATCCTAATTCCCCACCCATGCTAAACGATAAATTTAAAAACATATATTCCATGAATATCTTCTAATAAATATTTATATCTTCAAGTTTATGAAAAACAATAAAAAAGCTGTGCATAAATTATTACTAAAATATTACTAGCAATAAATTTATGCACAGTTTCTTATATTATTCTACTGTAATAGCAGAAACAGGACAACCTTCTGCTGCCTCTTCAGCAGAGGCCTCTGATTCTTTTGGTACTTCATCTACAATTGCAACTGCTTTTCCGTCATCATCCATATTGAAAACATCTGGACATACATCTGGACATAGTCCACAACTTATACAGGTATCTTTATCAACTACTGCGTTCATAATATTCTCCCGCCATAAACTAACAGATTTACAATTAATATATAACGGGATTTTCACCCCTTTCATCTATAATAATTACGCACTATGAAACACACTTTCTGTATCTAAGAAAGTTTATTTTTAGTATTCTCAAAAACATCATTTATTATAGATAAATTAAAATTATTTTCACATACTAATGCACTTGAAAACAAATAATAAATCGAAAGTTGTACAGCTATTTTAAAATCCATCTAGTTTATTTTCAGATATAGTAATGTTCCATCTTCCATTTTCATAAATATCCTTTATATAGTAAATCTTCTCGCTTTTCCTTTTTCTGTCCCAAAATGTAATAGTGGCTTTATATAGTGTAGTTTTATATCCCTCAGTTTTTACTGTAACCCATATATCATACTTGTCTTTATCATTATCACCAATATTGGCATTTTTAAATTTATCAGTAAGATTAGATTTAAATTCTTCTAGATCTGTAGACAATATAAATCTTGCTGCATCTATATCATCGTTGAAATTTATTCCAATTTTCTCATTTTTATCTTTAAAATATTTATCCAATGTATTTATTACTGCACCATAGTAAACTTCTTTAAAATTGCTTGGAGGCGTTCTTATATTCCAAAAACTATTTATTATATCATTATCTATTCTTTTTGAAACTATGTATATCTTATTTCCACTATAAAAATTTCCTAACTCATCCTTATCAAGTCCTGCTATATAACTAAATTTGTGGATTTTATTATCTTTATCCTCTATTTCCAATGTGTAATCTGGTTTTAAAGAAGATTTTTTTGATACCTTCTTAGCAGAAGCCAACATATCATATAAATCTTTAATAGCATTTTGATCAGTAACTACAAATTTAAACCCTTGATCTCTAGTACTTTGAATCGTTATACTTTTTACTTTTCCTTGATTTATATATTCAAAGTCCGAATTCTTTAATCCAGCCTTAACTTTTAACTGATCTAGTTTGTTACATCCACATAGCAAAATTCCTAATATTAAAATAGTTAATACGCAAAATGTATTTACTCTCTTTTTTATAACCTTATTCATTACCCTCACCCACTGTAAAAATGTTATAAATTTGCTCTATAAATTAATTTTTATCTACATGGTACCCATTTTACCTCCTTTTTATATTAAAAAAATCTATAAATTATTATAACATACTTAAATATAAAAAATCCCCTTCCAAATAATAAACTGAAAGGGAACAAAATTATATATATTTTTATTTATATTCTAAGGTCTTAACAATAGTTTCAAATATAGTAGGCATATTTTCCTTAAAATCTGATTCATTTACAAAAAAAGAAAATCTACAAAATTTAGTCCCTTTTTTCAAGAAATACTCCATACCTTTGTAACTATCTCCAACCGCCTTTGTAATAGTATATTGAATTAGATATCCATCGTTTCCATTTATTTGGATATCGCTTATATAATAATTCTTATATAAATTTTGTTTTTCAGATATAATTTTACTATTTTGCAGAAATGTTTTTAAATCTCCATTTAAGTTCCATACTTCAACAAATCCGTTTATTTTATTATCTTCACTTTTAAAATCACTATGATATAATATTTCACTGCCGAATATATCCTGATTTTTAGAAGACCACTGAGAAGGCAGCTTATACTTTAGTCTATTTCCCATACCTTCATACTGGGTTAAATATTTTATATTATTTTGCATAAGGGCCGTAAACTTCAATCTCATATCAAAATTCTTTTCAAGTCCTAGAAGTACTATCATAAGTCCTATTATAATTATGGTAACTCCAAGTTTCCTTTTATTTATTACTATTGATTTAATAATAGGTGTCATAACTTTACTTTCTCACAGGTATAACTATGGTATTTGCTTTAAAATCATAGAACATCAACCAATACCCCATTTTGTCTTTACCCTCTATAGGTATCCATGTAACAAATCCAGATTTACCTCCATAAGGCTGTTCCTTCCTATTATTGGTACCTGGTATACCATATATTAAATATTTCACCTTGTGATTCTTATCAAATTTATATCCTGTTAAATAATGCAAATGCTTTTTTATATAAGGATAATATCCTATCATAGGATAGTAAACTAGGGCATACTTATTATAATCATCCATATTATACATATCCTCTATAGAATTTGCAGGGACCCTATACCATTTACATCTTTTCAATTCACTGCTTACATTCTTTGCTTCTTCAAGCCCATACACAAGTCTATTAAAAAAGCTTCCCTCTCGACTTTTAAGATAACCTCTAAGCATACATCTATCTTCACATCTCTGATTCATTGACTCTGATTCCTTACAGAATTTTGCTGTGGAGTTATCTATATATACAGGACTGTCTTCTTCTACTCCATCTTCTAAAGTTACATTTTCCTCTTTGAGATCTTTTCTAATTTTTGACTCAAGTGTATCTTCTGATATTTGTTCTTCTTTATCTATAAAAACTTCCTTATCTTTCTGTTCATCGTCTTCTTTTTCTTCATCTTGTAATTCTTTTAAAATCTGCTTGTCTTCTTCCTCATAGTTTTCTTCAATTTCAGCTCTTTCCTTATCAATTTTAGCTTTCTCTATATTCTCCTCATATTTATCAAATATACTTTTTTCTTTATCTTCCTTATCTTCTTTATTTTCTTCATTCAGTTTATTTTCTTCATTCAGTTTATTTTCTTTATTTTGTTTACTTTCTTTATTTTCTTCTATTTCTTCCATGGCCTTATTTTCATTTTCTCTTACATCATCTTTTACCTTTTCAGACTCATCTTCTATCAGTACAAAAGATCTCCAATCTGGTATTTCAGTACTTGCAAATCCACTCATTACAGATATTATATTATCATCTAACATTCTAACTATAGCGGCCCCTGATACTCTATCCATAGCTATGCCGCTCCCTGCTATATTATCTACGGGATATTCATAACATGTATCTGATCTTCCATAATCATCTATGTTCATTTCACCAATTTTAATAATATTTTTTATTCCTTTTTTATTACATATCAACATCATATAATAAGGAGTTTTTTCTTTTTTCAAATTTTGTACATAATAAGATATTTTACACTTATCACTTTTTGTCTCCAATTTTGCATATCCCGAAGCAATCTTGTCAGAAGCTAAAGAGTATCCTTTTTCATCTTCTTGTAATATTATAAAGTATCTACTATAACTCTTTTTTTGTGCCAACTTCTATACCTCCATATATTATCTTCATTATAATATATGAGACAACTTTCAAAAAGTGAACAAATAGTTTTATACCCTATTAGAAAACATGTCATAATCTATATGTTAAATCATATATGCAATCTGATAATGTTCCAAATTCTTCTATAGAAAGGGTTTCTCCTCTTCTCTTGGGATCTATTCCAGCTTTACTAAATGCTATTTCCATATATTCTTTAGAAAATTTTAATGTTTTCAAAGCATTCCATAAAGTTTTTCTTCTCATATTAAAAGAACACCGTACCACTTTAAAAAATAAATCTTCACTTTTAGCTTTAATTCTAGGCTTATTTAACTTAGTTAATTTTATAACTATAGAATCAATCTTAGGCCTTGGAATAAAGGCATGGGGACCGACTTTTCTAATTATTTCAGCATCACAATAATATTGAACAAGTAAAGAAAGTGCACCATACTCTTTACAGTCAGGCTTTGATATAATTCTTTCTCCTACTTCTTTTTGTATCATTATAGTTAGAGTTTTAAAATTGCAATGATTATTTAGGAGCTTTGAAATAATAGGAGTAGTAATATAATAAGGTAGATTGGCCACAATTTTCACACTTGACTCGTCTTTTATCACTTCATCAAAATTTGTTTTTAATACGTCTTTATGTAATAGCTCAAAATTAGAATAATCTTTTAATTCTTCTTTTAATATGGTGATTAAATCTGAATCCAGTTCTATAGCACAAACTTTTTTTGCTTTTTTTAAAAGTTCTCTTGTTAATGTACCAACCCCTGGCCCTATTTCTATAACAAAATCATTTTCATTCACATCTGTACCATTTACTATATCCTGTAATACGGAATTATCTATTAAAAAATTTTGACCCAAACTCTTTGAAAATCTGAAATTATACTTTTCTACTATATCTTTAGTGGATAAATCATTCATATTATCTCTCCTCACCCATCAGATTACTTACTTTATCTATAGCATTTTTAAATTCTTCCTTTGTTATGCCATAATTATTTAATCTCTTTAAGAATTGAGAGGCATTACAATATCCTATACCCAGTTCTTTACCAATCATATCTCTTTTCATCTTAGATTTTGAATTTCCTGTAAGCTGAAAAAATACCATATCCCCTATGTCAAATTCTTCCCTCACTTCTTTTAATTCACATTTAGCATTTTTTAAAGCATTTATTATAGTTTGGGGTAATGCATTTTCGATACCAATATCCCCATTTTTTATTCCATCCTCTTGAGATATGTATGCATGTTTTATTCCCTTAACTCTCTTAGATATAATTTTTCTTATTTTTTCTCCTGCAAAATCTGGATCTGTCATAACTATTACACCTTGTCTATTTTGTGCCTCTTTTATTTCATTTATAACTTTTTTATTTATTCCAAAGCCGCCTACAGCTATCAATTCTGCATCTACAGCCCTTTTAACCGCAGCTACATCATCTTTGCCTTCAACTACTATTACTTCTTTAATCATGTTTCTCCTCCATTTACATTGGATTTTCTCATTAAAAGAAAAAATAGGAGCACACGCCCCTAATCTATCACGTAAACATTAACCCATTTTACACCCCAATTATTCGCCTCAGAAGCAGAATTGAAAAACAAATCCACCTTATTACCCTTAATGGCACCACCTGTATCCTCAGCTATAGCATATCCATAACCTTCTACATAAAGTTTGGTACCAAGCGGTATTACTCTAGGATCAACTGCTATCGAACTATAACTCCCGCTACTTCTTCTGGCCACAGTTCCCGAGGCTGTTATCCCAAATTGTGGGTCTCCAGGTCCTTTGCCTGTACTTTCATAATCTGCAGTATATGCAGTTGCCCTCATCTGCAAGGATGCGGCATGACTAAAATTACCTCCTCTAGAAAGGGTATAGTCGCCAGTTAATGTTCCCACTGCTACCACCTGTTGCACAGGTTCTCTTTTTACAGTTTCACTTATAACTTTTCTAGAAACTTCTTTATTATTTTCATATGTTATCCTAGTAATAGTTTCCTTTTCGCCATTTTGCCCTTCTTGTAGGACCTTTCTAGATCCATCTTCAATTCCATTATTGTTTTTTATAACTACATCATAGTCTATACTTTTGGTCTCTTTTACATCTTTAGTTGTTACCCTAGTCACTACTACTTTTAATCCTTTTTTAATTGCATAATCTTCAGATGGATATACCTTATCAAGATTTGAAAGTTGAATTTTTTCTGCCTTTAACATATCTTTAATATTATATTCGGCAGACTCTATATTTAATTTTTTACCATCCACTTCTACTTTAATTGCCATTGCTCTTCTAATTAATAATTTACTTTTATTTTGCACTCTACTGTCTAGACTAGGCTTTACCTTATCCTTTGATCCTATTCTAATTCCATTATTATCCAAAATTTTTTTATAAGTACTACTAAACGTAGTAACTTTTCTATCACTGCCATCTACTGAAATAGTTACTGTTTTTCTCATGCTAAATGTTACTGCAGTTAAAACTACTAAAATCATTGTTAAACTTATAACTATAATAGACTCTATCTTAGGACCATTGGGAAAATATTTCTTCAAGCAAGTTTTAAACCTTTCCACCATAAAAATACCTCCTCTGGGCAAGAGCGACATACCTCATTATAAACGGAACTTAAATTTATGTCAAATATCGCCCAGCATAAACTGTTAAAAAATAATCAAATGCAGCCTTGTGCATAAACTATAAATAAAAATATTTATTTATGATTGCAATATTATTAATCAACAAATTTGATTTTACACTTAAATTTAAAAAAATAATTAATTTATGCTTAACTACAAAACTAAGTTATACTTAATATTACAGTTTATAATATTTTTGTGATATTTTTAGGTGGTGTTAATGTAAATTTATTATATTTTATGTTACAAATATGTTTTAAATTACTAAATATGGGATATTTCCATTTTATACTATTATGTTAAGTTAAGCAAGTGTTTCATATTAGAAATTGTTATTTCACTTACTTCCTTCTCCGTAACTCCTTTTATGTCTGCTATCTTTGATATAATAAACTTTATATATTCTGATCTATTCCTCTTGCCTCTGAAAGGTACTGGAGCCATATAAGGACAGTCAGTTTCAACTAGAATTCTATCAACAGGTACTTCTCTCACCACATCCAATGATTTTTTTGCATTTTTAAAGGTTACTACTCCTGTAAAGCCTATATAATAACCTAACTTTATACACTCTCTGGCAAATTCAACACTGCCTGAAAAACAATGTATTTCCCCAACAACTCCCTTAAATTGTTTTATTATATTTAAAATATCTTCATGCGCTTCCCTATCATGTATAATTACAGGAAGATTTAGTTCTTTTGCTAGTTCCATTTGTTTTATAAATACAGATTTTTGTATCTCCTTAGGTGGATTTTCTTTATAGTAGTAATCAAGTCCTATTTCTCCAATAGCTTTCACTTTTTCATTTTTAGCCAACATTTTTAATTCATCTATTGTGTTGTGATCAAATTTATCTGCATATTCCGGATGTACACCCACTGCTGCATAAAATATCTCATGCTCATTTGCTAATTTAACAGAAACTCTAGCTCCCTCTATGGAAGATCCACAATTTAATACTCCAACTATATTATTTTTTTTCAATTCATTTATCACTATATTCCTATCCCCATTAAATTGTTCATCATCATAATGTGCATGGGCATCAAATATACTTAATTCCATATTAACTCCTCTCCCCTGTAAAATATTAAATATATACAGTAAAGTTCTCTTACCTGCTTTGGTAATCAAGAATTAAAAGTTAACGGTTATAAAAGAACATATTCTAAAACTCTTATAATTATTACCTCTTAATCCTTAACTAACTTCTCCTAAGTATATAAAAATTATTTAATTAATATATTAATCATTTTACCACACTACCAGTAGGAAGTTCCCCAGGAATGGAAAGTGTGAATAATTTGCTGCCATCATTTGAGGCTGCAGATAATATCATTCCCTCTGAAATTTCTCCTTTTAATTTTACTGGCTTTAAATTTACTGCAACTATTACATATTTTCCCACAAGTTCTTCTGGTTTATAATATTTAGATATTCCTGACACCACTTGTCTTTTTTCCTGTCCTAATTCAAGCTGCAATTTTAGTAACTTATTGGAACCTTTTATATGGTCACATTTTAACACTTTTGCAACCCTTAAATCTAGTTTATCAAAATCATCTATAGTTATTTGTTCTTTTATAGGTTCTGCTGTAGAATTTTGCAAAATGCTTTTTTCCTCTTTCAGTTTATTCAATTCTTCTATTTTTTTATCTACATCTATTCTAGGAAATAATATATCTCCTTTATTTATTCTAGTTCCCGACCTAGTTCCATCAAAAGAAGCTATACTATCCCAGGATATAAGTTCCACATTCAACTGCTTATAAATTTTCTCACTGGTTTCAGGAAGAAACGCACAAAGACATATGGATATTATTCTTAAAGACTCTGAAAGATTATAAATTACCGTTCCCAATCTATCTTTTTTGCTTTCATCCTTGGCTAATATCCACGGAGTAGTTTCATCTATATATTTATTAGTTCTTGATATAAGCTGCCATATATTGTCTAAAGCTTCAGGTATTCTTAAGTGATTCATATGTTTTTCTACTTTTATAGGTGTATCTAGGGCCAAACTTATGAGTTCATTATCTATATCCTCTTTCTGTGTTGGTGATGGCATAATTCCATCAAAGTATTTTTCTATCATGGTACAGGTTCTTGATAATAAATTTCCTAAATCATTAGCTAAATCTGAATTAATTTTCTTTATAAATATTTCATTATTAAACAACCCATCAGCACCAAAAGGAATCTCCCTCAATAAGTAATATCTTACAGCATCTGCACCAAAATGATTTACCAAAACTACAGGATCTACCACATTTCCTTTAGATTTTGACATTTTTCCTCCGTCTACCAAAAGCCAACCATGTCCAAATACTTTTTCAGGTAGTGCTTCTCCTAAAGCCATAAGCATTATAGGCCAGTAAATTGTATGAAATCTTAATATATCTTTACCTACCAAATGTACATTTGCCGGCCAATACTTTTTATATAATTCCTGATTTTCACCGCCGTAGCCTAATGCTGTTATATAATTTGCCAGTGCATCTATCCATACATATATTACATGTTTATCATCAAAAGTTACAGGTATTCCCCAATCAAAAGAAGTTCTTGAAACACAAAGCTCTTGAAGCCCTGGTTTTAAAAAATTATTTAACATTTCATTTTTTCGAGATTCAGGTTGTATAAAATCCGGATGAGTTTCAATATGCTTTATAAGCTCAGGCGCATATTTTGACATTTTAAAAAAATAGGCTTCTTCTTTAGCTTTTTCTACTGCTCTACCACAGTCAGGACACTTTCCATCTACCAATTGGGTTTCGGTCCAAAATGATTCACAAGGGGTACAATACCAGCCTTCATAATTTCCCTTATATATATCTCCTTGATCATATAATTTTTTAAATATCTTCTGGACTGCTTTTACATGATATTCTTCTGTAGTTCTTATAAACTTATCATAATTTATATTCATTATTTTCCATAACTCTTTAATTCCTGCTACTATTTCATCTACATACTCTTTGGGAGTAACTCCTTTAGCTTCTGCCAATCTCTGAATTTTCTGTCCATGCTCATCTGTACCAGTTAAAAGCATAGCATCATAGCCTGTAATCCTCTTAAATCTAACAAGGGCATCTGCTGCCACGGTGGTATATGTATTACCTATGTGAAGATTTGCCGATGGATAATAAATAGGTGTAGTAATATAATATGTTCCTTTAGTCATGTTCATTTCTCTCCTTATCTCATAATTTATACAAAAACTTTTATTAATATCTATTAAGATTCACTTGATAAAAATATTAATTTGCAAACTCAAAATAAAAAAGCCTCTATATGAAAACTTCTTCCATATAGAGGCGCAAAGCACGCTTTACCACTCTATTTCATCTTTACTTCGCAATAAAGACATCTATAAGTAATTAAACTTTAAAATTACTTTTCAATATAACGGTTGCCGCCGTACCACCCTAATATTACTTCAAATGGTATACTCCAGAGCCATGTTCATAAACTATTTTGTCTTCGATTTTCACCAAATTATCGACTCTCTTTGCACAAAATTAATTTACTACTCTTTCCTTCATAGTATTTAACACTATAATATGCCATATATTTTTATGTGTCAATGTTTTTTATTTCAAAGACTTCTTCATACTTTTTTCTTATACTTTTTAAGTCTTCCCAAAACATAGGCTTTTTATTCTCATCCCGCAGTATGGCAGATGGATGAAAAGTGGCAGTTATATAGAATCCTTTCCTTTCAACCCATTTTCCTCTATCCCTTGTAATTCTCCAATCCCTTCCTAGTATGCAATTCATGGCAGTAGCTCCAAGACAAACTATTATCTTAGGCCTTACAAGTGCTACTTGATTTCTCAAATATGGAATACATGCCTTTTCTTCATGTTCATGGGGAGTTCTGTTATTCTCAGGTCTACACTTACAAATATTACATATGTAATAATCTCTTTTCCTATACAAATCCAGTGACTCAAGAGCCTTGGTTAAAAGTTTACCTGCCTTTCCCACAAAAGGTACACCTGTTCTATCTTCATCTGCCCCGGGTGCTTCTCCTATAAACATCATGCCTGCTCTAGGGTTGCCATCTCCAAAAACCATATTTATTCTATTATTACTAAGATTACATTTCTTACAATTTATACATTCTTCATATAATTCTCTCCATTTCAACATCCTAACCATCACCTCAAAGTACCATTATATTATATTATACAACTAATACTATAAAATGAAATATAATCTTTTCATAAAAAAGTATATCTAAAACATAATCCTCGCTACTGTTACTGCTACTATTACTGAAACCAAATCTGCCATTATAGCTGCCCAAAGCGTATGCCTTATTTTTTTTATTCCCACTGCACCAAAATAAACTGTTACTGTATAAAATATAGTTTCTGTAGAACCCATAATTATGGAAGCCACTCTACCTATATAACTGTCAGGTCCAAACTTACTTAAAGTTTCAGTGAACACCCCAAGAGCCCCGCTTCCCGATAGCGGTTTTATAAGTATAAGAGGTACTACTTCTGCTGGAATACCTATAAAATTAACTATTGGTTTTATAAATCCTATAAAATAATCTAGTGCCCTAGATTCTCTAAATACTCCCACTGCTAATATCATAGCCAGCAAATATGGAAATATCTTAATACATATGCTAATACCTTCCTTGGCACCTTCTATAAAGCATTCATATACTTTAACTTCTTTTATTATTCCATAAGTAACTACAGAAACTATAATTATGGGTATTATACTCTTTATTATGTAACTCAAAGGTCCCCCTCCTCTTTATTAAAATCAAGTGATTCTTAGGTTCAGGTGGAATTTGCTTATGAGAAATGCTTTTCTCCACCTGAACATTAGAAGAACTTATCCAGATGCGTAACAGTGCTTATCTCCCACTTTGATAGAAAAGCAGAGAACCAAAATTTTTAATTTTGTGTGAATCGCTTTCACAGAGTGCGATGGGAGTATTAGCAATGGTAGCGTTCGGATAAGTCAGAAATATTTCTCCATTATTTTACAGCATATTATGCCAACTATTGCAGCTATAGTAGTGGTAACTACAGCTGGTATTATTGTTTCTGCTGGATTCTTAGAGCCCATAGCAGCTCTTATGGAAATAACTGTAGTAGGCAAAAACTGTATACAGGCTGCATTTAGCACCAAAAAGAGGGTCATATCATCACTTGCTTCTTCTTTTTTATTGTTTAGACGACTTAATTCCTTCATAGCCTTTATTCCAAAGGGAGTGGCAGCATTGGATAATCCCATCATATTAGCAGTAATATTCATAACTATAGCACCCATGGCCTTTTCATCTTTGGATGCCTTTTTAAACAATACCTTTAATATTGGTTTCATAAGCTTGGCTATCTTGTGAGTAAGTCCGCTTTTTTCTGCTATTTTCATAATTCCACACCATAGGCACATTATTCCCACAAGGTTTATTATAAGTTTTACTGTTGCATCTGAAGAAGCTATAATAGATTTAGATACTTCTTCTCCTCTGCCACAGAGAATGCCAAATATTATTCCAAAAGCTAAAATAAAAAACCATATAATATTAATCACATCAATTCACCCTCTAAGCTTTAAAATAAAAACTTCTCTAAGATAATTATTTTTACACAACTAATATATGACAGTTATTAGGTATAAAATTCCTAATTAAAATAGATGCAGTGAGAAATATATGAAATAGCGTTTAAAATATGGAAAATAAATCTTTTTTCCACTATTGAAAATATTTTTTAGGAGTGTTAACATTTGTGTTATGATATTTTTATTGGGAGGGTAGTAATGATAATTAAAGACATAATGAAATATTTAGAAAGTGAATATTTAGTTATAAGTTATACTCCTTGCGAAATATGTGGTGGAGATTACATAACTAGATATTCTAATGTAATTTTAATTGACGATATTCCATATGATATATGTGATTGTATATGTTCGAATTGTGGACATGAAAAAACTTTTCAATTCTGTGCACCTTTTATAAAAGATGAAAGTATGGTGAATATAAGAACTATATTAAATTAAAACCACTAAAAAAACATTCAATTATTGATTTAAAAGTGTATAAATAAACAACCCTACAAAATTTAGTTATTTTGATAGGGTTGTCTATTATATTAAAATCATTATTTTAGTTTAGGTATCTCAAATTCTAATTTGCTATCAGAATTTGAGGATATATCTTGTATTCCTTGGATTATATTAGGAATTTGTTTATACGCCCAAGCTATATCTGTAGCATACTGATGTTCTCCCGGGTTGTCAGGATTCCACCTCATTTTATAGAGCGTATCCTGATTTCTTGTAGGATTATTTATATATTGGGCTGCTATCCACGCTGCGCCTCCTTTTATAGCCTCCTCCGGAGTAAACCATTCCTTCTCATATGCTGTTTCAGTTCCATTAATTGTAGGGTTGTCATCTGTAGCTCCTATACCAAAGAAGTTATATACTGCCTTTCCATGAATATAGTTACCATTTTCATCAACAGCTCCTCCATTAGCTAACACTGAAGTTCCGCTCCCTGTTTCAAGCATTGCATGGGAAACCAAATATGCTACACTTATATCACTTTCCTTGGCCGCATCCAAAAATGCTTGTCCCAATCCTTGGAAGATCCCTTTTCCATTTAAAAAATTATTTAAACCATCCACAGTAATTCCATCTGAATATGTAAGCTTTAAAAATTGATATTTTCCATAACTATCGAGAAAATTGTTTGGATTAGCATAATATTTTATTTGATTCTTAGTTGCTGTATTGTCCATTATGCTAGTTTCTACAAAAACTGGCTTACTATATGAATTAAGCTGGGTGTCTACCATATTATCTAAAGTTATGTTATAATCCGCATATTGGATATTTTCGTTATTCACACTATCAACACACCTAAAATAATCTATAAGATAATTATCATAATCTGTGTTTTGATCTTTATGAGCTCCTGTTATACCTTGTCTTTTTATATATATAATTACTTTATATTTTTCACCACTAGTTCCTGCACTTAATGTCTTTAAAGCTGTTATTTTACCATTAGCTGCATTAGTATACCCATTAGTAAGTTCTGTATAGGTTCCGCTTTTATCTGATTCTTTACTTACAAAAATTCTGTATTGGACACCTGATGAATCAGAATTTATAAAGAATCCTTGTTCTTGAGATGATAACAGTGGTGTATATTCAAATTTATTGGAAGTTATTATGGGAAGACCTGAATAACTAGTCCCATCTGAATATTGACTCACTGTTGTAAATTGTAAAGTTACCGGACTTGACAATTTTTTTCCTGAAAGTGATTCTACCTCTGTTCCTATAATTAAATTATATGTCTCACCAGGATTATATCCTGATATTTTAGGGTTTATTATTACAGTACTTAAATCACTGCCCTGAGCTATTGCCACAGGTACTTGAGCATTATTTTTATCTGTAACTTTTATATTAGTATTATTTACAGTACTTGATTTTAAATCAAGATTAAATTTAACAGTCCATTCTTTATTAGTACTAATATTTACCTCAGGTGTTGCTAAAGAAGAACTTGCACAAACTTTAAATTGAAAAAACGTCACTAAAAATACCACTATTAAAATGGATGCATTTACTCTTTTCTTCAAAACTACCCCTCCTAAAGATATTGATTATAAAATTTCACTTAATTTGAAGCATTATATTGACTATTTATTAACCTTCTCTTAAACTCATCTATTCCATGATTAGAACTTACATAAACTCTATCTAATGTGTATAATCCTTGGCTTTTATTGGACCATCCTCCTATTGTAGTAAAAGCCATATCATATCCTACTGATTTTACAGCCTTTAAAGTATCCTCATTCCATTTTCCATAGGGATATGCAATATATTTTACATCCTTGTGCAAAAGCTTTTCTAAAAATTCCTTAGAATCCTTAAGGGTTTTTACCTGGTTGTCATAAGTTAAATTACATAATTTATCATGATTTACCGTATGACTTTCAATATCTATGCCATTATTTTGCATTTGTTTCAATTCAGTAGAAGTTAAAAAGTTTTTTTCATTGTCTATAGTACTTGTAATTACAAATATGGTAGCTTTAAAACCAAATTCTTTTAATACAGGAAAAGCATTTTCATAGTTATCTTTATAACCATCATCAAAAGTTATTATCACAGATTTAGTGGGTACTGGACTATTATTAACTAAAAAACTATAAAATTCATCTAAAGTAAGGGTAATATATCCATTGTCCTTTAAATACTGCATTTGCTGCCTAAATTTTTCTTTTGGAATTCTAAGTTCATTCCCTTTTTCATAGCTTATGGAATGATAATATAGTACTGGAATGGACTGTGAATTATATATTAAATCCCTCCCTGTAAACTGCCGGTTTTTGTTAACTACAACCTTACTTATATCTTGTTTTTTATCATTATTTTCCGACTGGCTATATTTTAAATTTCCAGTGGTGTTAATTTTTTTTTTCACTGGTAGATAAAAATTTAATTTTGTAAATTGCAAATATACCAGATAAGATAAAAAATATTAAAATTATCCTGATTAAAATTTTCATATTTCTATTTTTCATTTTTTCACTTCCCCATTAAAATGTATCAGTATTTTTACAATTTTAGGTCATAAATCCAAAAGTTTTGTTCTGAATTATACACATTATCCACAAATAGTTGTGGACAACTTGTTATTTTATTAATTACCATAACTTCTAAAAATCTATTTATACATACACTATTATTATAAATTATTCATTCAATGTAAATTATACTAAAAAGTTATTGATTTGTCTAAATTTAAATTAGCTATGTACAGAACTATACAAATTATCCACAAGCGTCTGTTTATAACTTGTATAGTTTAATTTTAACATTACCAACAAATATTATACTATGTTACTAAATAATTTTTTATTTATATTAAAATAATAGTAACCAAATCACAGTAATTACCATATACTATTAATACCCACACAGTTACAAAGCTCATAAATTATAACTAACATTTCCTCATACAAAAAATATACCTTTTTATCTCAGGAAATTAGGAGGATTACTTTACCTCTTAATTTCTTTATTTTACTCTACTAAACTCAAATGTTATTCTGCTTAAAAATAATTATTATATTTTTTTATAATTTTGTTAACATTTCTTTGAATTTATGCTATTATTTAAGTAGGTAAATATTTTATGAAAGGTGGGGTTATTTGTGAAAGATAACGTTACCAAAGTGGATTTCTCAAAATATAGGAAACAAGAAAATAAATCATTCCTTTTCTCATTAAAAAAATTTTTTATAAATTTTTTTAATTCTAAGAATAAAGTTCATAAAAAAAATAATAAAAACGGCAGTAAAGTAATTCATTATTCCCGTTATATATCCTAGGTGCATTGCAATGCACCCTTTTTATTTTATCCGATCGCTACCATTGCTAACACCCCCATCGCACTCTGTGAAAGCGATTCACACAAAATTAAAAATTTTGGTTCTCTGCTTTTCTATCAAAGTGGGGGATAAGAGGTGCTACGCGCCTGGATAAGTTCTTCCCCTAAAGGATAACGTATTCTAAGTGCTGAAAACACTAAGAATACTGTTAATAAGGTTCAGCTGGAGAGAATCATCCTTATAAGCAAACTCCATCTGAACCTAAGAATCACTTGATATATGATAAAATATAATAAAAATTAGGAGGATTCACTATGAGAATTGGACTTGGTTATGATGTACATAAATTAGCTTATAATAGACCCCTTATACTAGGTGGTGTAACTATTCCTTTCGATAGGGGATTAGTTGGGCATTCTGATGCAGATGTACTTGTTCATGCAATAATGGACAGTTTGTTGGGAGCTTTAGCCTTAGGTGACATAGGAAAACACTTTCCCGACAATGACATAAAGTATAAAAATATATCAAGCCTTAAATTATTATCTTATGTCTCAGACCTAATCAAAAATGAAGGATATGCTATAGGAAATATAGATTCTACCATAATAGCTGAAGAACCCAAGCTATTTCCCTATATACCTGACATGAGATTAAATATAGCTAAAATTTTAGATGTAAGTAAATCTATAATAAGTGTAAAAGCTACTACTGAAGAAGGTTTAGGCTTTACAGGTAAAAAAGAAGGAATAGCCGCTCAAAGTATTTGTCTACTATATAATAATGCTAAATAAGTATCGTTACTTTAACTTATTTTAAATATATATTTAACAAGTTTAGGCATCTATAGATAACTAACAAGCCAAAAATGCAAAGTCTATTTTATATTAAATAGAGAAAAAATTTTTCAGTTAGTAGGGCATAAAATAGACCAGCATATTATCTAGTTATTTTTAAGATGTCTTTTCATTTTCATAAAAACTTCTTTAAATAATAAGCGTAAATCTAAACAAAGAATTAAAATAGTTTTTTATAATTAATTTTACTTTTCTTCATAGTTATTAACTATATTTTGAACCAATTTTTTAATTGCACTTGCCTGACAAATTAAAGACATAACAACAAAAAAAATTATTATTTTTTCTTCCTCTTTACTTTTTAAATTCATATCTTTTACTATATTTTCAAATTTCTTTTCGTTAAAACATTCTTTTTCTATCAGGTTTTCAAAACTATCCTGCTGTAAATTCGAAAATATTTTATATGCATCTTCCCAGGATATTATATCATCTTCTCCATCATTTATTTCATTAAAAGCTAGCCTAAATACTTTTTTTATTTCCTCTGTAGTTAGTATAGGTCTCATATAACTTAATAAAATTAGCTGGGTTAAATGAACCTTTGTGTAACCTCTTTTTTTGCCATCCTCTGGTTTAGATATAACTTCATTCTTTATATAATTTTGCACTATATTATTAGTATATTTTTCTTCTTTAAATTTATCATTTAAATAATCTGTAACCTGTGACAAAAATAAATCATATCTTGGCAGGTCCTCATAAGGTATTATGTTACTAGTTGATATATTCTTTGCAATCTTATTTATATATTCTATTCCAAACTTACGTTCATCCACAGTTAACATCCTCCAAACAAATGTACTCTCTGGTAAAATTTTTTAAAATCAAACCATATTTATATTATATGGTATAGATATATTGTTTACAAACCCAACATCTTATAAAAACATAAGATTTTATTAGGATAATATAGGTATGTTGTATTAATTCATACTAAATGCGTTATTTTAATACTTGTTATGGGTTATTTTATACTATATAATCACTTATATACATTGCTTAAGATATTGTGTTACTATTATAGTAGAAAATATATATTTTTAGATATCTGAAAACAAATAACAAGTCAAAAACACTGGCTGATTATTTCTTTAAAGATGCCTTAAGGGGGGGTGTGTAAAATTAAGGCAAATAAAAAATATTTTATTATATCCCTGTTACTTACTTTTTTATTTCTATGGGTATATGTTTTTACTTCACAGTCAGTCACTTTAAAAACAAGCACTAATTTTAACACTGTACATGCTAAAAGTTCAAGTTTCGGTGGCTCAAAGTCTAGGAGTTTTTCAAGCAGCAGTACCTCAAAAGCTTCTGGAGGCAGTTTTAAATCAGGTAGTTTTTCTTCACCTAAATCCAATAGTAGTAGCTCTAGCAGCAGTTACAAATCTAGTAGTAGTTCTAGTAGCGATTTTAAATCAGGCAGTTTTTCTAATAAGTCTGACTCATCTACTACTTCATCTTCAAAATCCAGTGGTGAAAAAGCTAGCAGTACTACTTCTCAGTCCAGTAAAAACTACAACGATGGAAACAAACGCTCTTTTTTACCAATACCCATTCCTATATTTTGGGGAAACAACTACCATACGGGTAACAGCAGTCTCTTAGCAAATTTCTTCTGGGGTTTCGTTAAATTCATAATATTTATACTGGTATTAATATTTATTATTAATAAAATAAAAAAATTTAGAAGAAATAAAAAATAATTTTGAGGAGGATTTTTATGGGAATGTTAAAAAGAATATCTAATATCTTTAGGGCAAAGGTAAATAATACCTTAGATGGAGTAGAAAATCCTATTGAATTGCTAGATCAAAAACTGAGAGATATGGAAGATAGTTTAAACAAGGCTAAATTATCTTCAGCACAAATACTTGGTAATGTACACGAAATTGAAAAGAAAATGGAAGAATCAAAACGGATATCTTTAGAGTTCGACGAAAAAGTTAAGCTTGCTCTAAGTAAGAATAATGAAGAACTGGCTAAAAAAGCTTTAGAGAGAAAATTGGAAGCTGATAAAACTTATGCTTCCCTAGAGTCAAGTTATACTGATGCTTGTAAGAAAGCTGAAGCAATAAAATCTAAATTAAAAGAATTAGAAGAAGAAATTCGTAAGACCAGAATATATAGGGATGAAGCTTCCGCCAGATTTAACAATGCAGAAGCCTCTAAAAAAGTAAATGAAATATTAGCTAATGTAGAAACAGGTGGTAATAAAATAAACATTGAAGACATCGAAAGAAAAATTCAGAAGAAAGAATCTTTAGCTGAAGGACTTGGGGATTTAAGAGAAGAAGATTCACTAGAAAAAGAATTTGAAAAACTAAATGAAGTTAACATTGATGAAGAATTAAAAAAATACAAGCAAAATTAGGTGATACTATGGGTAAAACAGACCAGTTTATAAAAGCCGAAAAGGATAGATATGGCAAAATATTTGTAGATATAAATTATGCCATAAGTGCTGTTTCTCCTTTCTTAGATAAAAATACTTTTAACAGAAGAAAATATGTAGCTAAAATATCAACTTTAAAAAAGTATATAGATTTAATTGAAGCTGTAGAAAGTGAATTTAATAATAGTAATTTTTTAACTAAATTAAGGGGAGATAAATATATTCTCCTTCTAAAAGATTATAAAAATGATAACTCGGAATCTCTATTACAACTTGAAAAATGCGGCCGCTGTCAATGTTTGAACTGCACAACTGATTGTAATTTTGACAGCTGCCTTGGATGTAAAACCGGTTCTAAAATTGTCCACTGTGATAGGAAGAAAATAAATGCTGCAAAACATGATAATTTTTTTATTGAACTAACTAACAACAAAACTGGCAAAGATAGCAAATATATTGTTCTTTCAACACTTCAAGATGTGGAATTAAACAGAAAATATATAGTTATTGAAAATACTATATCAAAAGAAAAATTTATACTATACTACTATCCTGGAATTTCAGAAGACAATTATGGAGAAATTTCAGATGCTGAAGAATTTGACTTTATTGTTTCTACTTTTCAATCTATAGAAGGATAAATATATCACCAATTTAAAATATTTGTCCACAGAAACCACAAAGTTATCAACAATTTCTGTGGATAACTTATACATACTATATTCTAACTTAAAGGATACTTATTATCTACAATATAACTAGGTATCCTTATATTATTAATTCTGAACCTTATTAACAGTATTCTTAATGTCTTAGCACTTAGAATACACATCCTTTAAGGGAAGAACTTATCCAGAGGCACAGCCCCCCCATTTTTAAGAGGATGGAGGGGTTAGCTAATTACATCCTTCGGATAAAACTATATATAGGTTTTAGGTGTTTGTAATTTCAAATAATCTAATGCCTCTTCCCTGCTATTTATTTTTCCAAGATATCTCATCCTGTGAATATCTTCAAGTATAGTTTTTACCTGTGGTCCCGATTTAACTAAGATTTCAATAACTTCTTCTCCACTTAAAATTTTAGTTGCACTTATATTACAATACAGTTTATATTCCTTTAACATATCTTCAATAAATTCCTTAAATCCTAAATTCTCATCTTTTATTTCCAGAAGCATCTTAGTAGCACAATTGTCACAAAATGCAGTGATAATTATTTCTATTACATACCCATCATACTTATGGAAAAACTTATAGAAGGCCTCCTTCTTATTTACAGTTCTATTTGTAAAAAGTGCCAATGGATACATATGTCCTTCTACTATATTTTCTATATATCTTGTTGCCTTTTTAGGTAATTTCATGTAGTTAGAAAAATTTCTACATATAACCGCTCCCTTTATTTCATGATCATGGAAACTTACCTTGTCTCCTGTTTTTGTATATGCCTCATATTTACCTATATCATGTAAAAAACAGGCCAATGCCACATATTCCCTTAATCTAAATTCACCTATTTTAGTATTAAGATCATCCAAATCTAAGTTCTGAAAATTTATCTTGCCATTTAAAACATCTTTAAATACCCCATAAGTTAAATTTAAGTGTGTAAATACATCTTCTACATGGTATTTACATTTTCCTATAGTCTTGGATTCTTCTATATAAGGAATTATATGCTTTAATATAGCATAATTATCTAGAATTTCAAAAGCCCTCCCCTGCTTGTCATTTTCTATTATAAGCATAAGTTCACTAAAAACTCTTTCCTTGGGTAAATCCATTATTTTACCTTTAAATTTTTCAACACTCTCTTCAGTTTCTAGATTAAAGTGCATTCCAAAACTTATACAAAATCTAATACCTCTCAGTATTCTGCAAGGGTCATCTTCTAAACTTCTATCAGTAACATTTTTAATTATTCTATTCTGCAGCGCCCTTTTCCCATAAAAAGGATCTATTATTTTATTATCTCCTAATCTCAAAGCTATAGCATTAATAGTAAAATCTCTATTTTTTAAATCTTCTTCAATAGAGTTCCCCTTCATAAGAGCTACATCTATTTTATTTTCATTTTTTACACATCTATATATATTTATATTCTCTTTTATAGGGAAAAATTTATATCCCTCATTTTGAAGTTTCTCTATAAGCTTATGAATATCTCCTTTAAACACAAAATCTGCATCTTTAGGCTGAGAAGTTATACTCATCAACTTATCTCTTACATACCCCCCTACCAAATAGAGCTCTCCTTCTACTTCATTGGTTATATCCTTTATATCATAAATAAATTTTTTTATATAACTCAAATTAATCACCTACTCCCCCATTATTTTATCATACAAGAATGCTGAATTTCTACAGATAAAATTTTCTCATTTTAAAATTAATCTAATTACAGTAATTGATTTTTATGTTTAGGCTACAATTTACATATCCCAGCTAAGATTTCGACATATAGTATAATATTATCCATTTGGTTACCTTTTTGTTTTATATATACTCAAAAAATTTACTAATTTTTTTCCTTTATTTTATCATGAACTTAAGAGTTAAACCATTACAACACTATAATTATTATTGACTTTTGTATATTCTGGTAGTATATTAACTTTAGATGGAATTTGATAAGAAATTTGTAAAATATCTTATAAAAATGTGTTGACTTTTAATGTAATTTTTGCTATTATTTAATTGTATCTATGTCGAATTATGGAATCAAAGGGGGAAAACAAATGAAATCAACAGGTGTTGTAAGAAGAGTAGACGAGCTAGGAAGAATTGTTATTCCTATAGAATTAAGAAGAACTCTAGACATCGCTGAAAAAGATGCCTTAGAAATATATGTAGATGGCGAACAAATCATATTAAAGAAATATGAACCTGCATGTATTTTCTGTGGTGATGCAAGAGATGTAGTAAACTACAGAGGTAAGAATATTTGTAAAAATTGTCTGAACGAATTAAAAGAAGGACGATAACAAATATATAAAAAACTGACATTCAATTTTTGATGTCAGTTTTTTATATACTTGTTATTTAATATCAGTGTAAAAAATAAATCTAACTATGTATACACATATTTCTATTTAAGACTACATATTACACAGGTTGCTATGTTAACTATCTAACTCTTCTTCCCCCGGTAAAATCTGATCTGGCATCTAAAGATGCTATTTTTACTACATCTCCTGTCCTAGGTGCATTAATAAACGCTCCATCACCTACATATATACCTACATGATATGCAGGGGATCCGAAAAATACCAAATCTCCCGGTTCAAGTTCACCTCTTGAAACTGGCACACCAACACCTTGTTGTGACTGTGAAGTTCTTGGAAGATTAATTCCAAAATGTGCATATACATATTGAACTAGACCTGAACAATCAAAACCTGAGGGGGATGTCCCTCCCCATACATAGGGAACACCTAAGAAATTAGAGGCATATGCTACTACTGCATTTGAGGACACTATAGGTTCCCCACCTCTTGAAATACTTATATTTGAACTTCCATCTGAATTCGTAATTCTTGGTGCAGAATTTCTAACCTGCTGTACACTATTTGATGCTGTAGCTACTATTTTCGCAGTGGATGTATCGGACGTCTCAAGAACTTTTTCTTTTTGACTTAGATCTGCTATTAGATTAGTTTGAGTTTCTTTACTACTATTAAGCTTGGACAATTTTTCTTCATTCTCAGACTTTAATGCCAGAAGCCTGTTATTTTCAGTATCTAACTTTTGTTTTTGTTCACCTAATTGTTTCTTTTTATCCGTCAAATTCCCTATGACTTCCTTATCAAAACCCATTATCTTTTTTATATTATCTATCCTAGATATGAAATCATTTAAGTTATCTGCATCAAGTATTACACCAAGGTAACTATCCATGCCATTTACATACATAACCTTTACCCTTTGATTAAATAATCCTTGCTGCTTTGCTATATCTTTTTCAGTAGTGTTTATATTCTTCTGGGTCTCTTTTACATTACCTGAGACCTGACTAATATCTTTTTTATTGACATCAATCTGCTGCATAACTTGTACTATTTGATCATTCAACTTTTCGACTTTAACTTCTAATTCTTGTTTTTCCTGTTTAACTTGAGCTAATGAACTGGCACTGCCCGGTGACGCTAAGACATTTCCACCTGTTGACAATGCTATAGCCAAAGCAATCACAACAGACAAAGTTTTTTTATTCAATTTTTCTACCTCCTTGTAAAATATTTAACAAAACTCCTCCCCTACTATAACCTATAGGAGCAAATAATCTACTCTAAATTACAGATTTAGAAATTTCGCTTAAACAAAATTTAAAACCATACCTAAATAGTATTAAGTATAGTTTCAAACTTAACATGTGTATATTATAGCATTAAACTGGAATATATCTCAACGTTTATATGCAATTTTTTTAAAAAAAGTTCGAATTATAATCTAAATTTAAAGTTTTTGTTAATAAATTCATCATTTTATATTAAATTTTTTAATAATATATTAATATATTTTAACCTTATATTATATTATTACAAGTTAATAGAATGTTTATAAACACTAGACTTACAAATATCTCTATCATTAGCCACCTTTTTTATAGATTCTTTTTTGCTTAATCCTTCATCAATGTACATTCTTATATGATCTTCTACAGATAGGTTTACCCATTTTTCTCTTTTTTCTTCTAAAAGTTGTTTTTTGTCTTTACCTTCTACTACAAGTACAAATTCTCCTCTTATATTTCTGTCACAATAATAATCTATGGATTCTCCTATAGTAAATCTCAATATTTCCTCATGAAGTTTAGTGAGTTCTCTACATATGGCTATATGTCTGTCACCTAAAATATTTTTTAAAAATTCTAAGGTGTTAATTAGTCTATGGGGAGATTCATACATTATTAAAGTTTCCCCTCTATCCTTTATATCCTCTAAAATATCTTTTTTGTCTTTATTTTCTCGGGGCAAAAAACCTATAAATATAAATTTAGAAGTATCCAACCCAGAATAAACTAAAGCTGTTGTTACTGCCGTAGCACCAGGTAATACTTCAAAATCTATACCTTCTTCTATACATTTACGTACAATAACATTTCCCGGATCTGATATGCCTGGAGTACCTGCATCACTTACCAATGCTATATCTTTTCCATCTTTCAATTTTTGTATTAACAATTTACTCTTGTCATTCTCATTATGTTTATGGTAACTTATAAGTGGCTTCTTTATATTAAAATAATTTAACAGTTTTAAACTCTGTCTTGTATCCTCTGCTGCTACTAAATCTACATTTTTAAATATTTCCAATGCCCTTAAGGTTATATCTTTTAGATTCCCTATAGGAGTTGGCACAAAAAAAAGTTTTCCCATTATCTAATATCTCCTTTTTTCATCTTCCATATATTTCATCAATTTCTGCTGTATAGCTTCCGTCTAATTCATGCACATATATAGGTACACCCCATTTTAAAAATCGTCCTCCATTATTTTGTCCTTCCACAAGTACCATATTAGGTGCTTTATCTACACTAGGCTGAACCATCCTTATAAATTTAGGCTCTATTTTATACTGTCTCATAGTACAAATAATATCCGCCATTCTATCAGGTCTATGTATCATATACATCTTTCCATTATCCTTTAAAAGAGCCTTAGCCGCTTTTATGACATCTTCTAATTCACAGCATATTTCATGCCTGGCAATTGCATTTTTGTCTTTTAGATTTATAATTCCAGAATTCTTCAATTTATAGGGTGGGTTTACTGTAACTACATCTACTTTAGGAATACTCCTCAAATAATTTAGATCTCTTAAATCCTTATAAATAAATTCTATAGTATTTTGCATGTTATTAAATTCTACAGATCTTTTAGACATCTCTACCATATCTTTTTGTATTTCTATACCTATTATTCTAGCTGCAAGCGTTTTTCCCGATAATATAAATGGAATTATTCCCGTACCACTACATAAATCCACTATCCTTGCTCCTTTTTTCACTTTGGCAAAATTAGCTAATAAAACTGCGTCAACCCCAAATCTAAAAGCATCCTTTTTTTGTATAATGCATAATCCTTTCAACTGTAAATCATCTAAAGTTTCGTCAATTCTTAATAAATTACTATTCATATAAATACCTCATGTTTAGTTTATATTTTTAATTATGGTTTAAATACTATACATTGTCAAATAAGCTGAAAACTACTATATTATGATATAAAAAACCCCAGGATATATACCCTGGGAATGTGAAATTTACATTATTTTATTTTTTAGCAGAGTTACTATTGACGCTATTATCTTCCACTGCATTAAACTTACTATTTAATATAACTATATCAACTCTTCTATTTTTAGCTTTACCTCCATCCGTGGAATTATCTGCTATAGGTCTATATTCACCATATCCAATTGCCGAAAGCTTTTGGGGTTCAATTCCAGCACTTCCTATAAGAAATTCAGTAACATTAGATGCCCTATCACAGGATAACTTCCAGTTAGAAGAATACTGCTCATTACTAATTGGTACATTATCGGTGTGACCTTCTACTCTCATGTAATTTCCTAATTGATTTAAAATTTTACCTATTTGCACAAGCTTTTGCTGGAACGCAGGTTTTATATTAGCACTTCCAGTATCAAATAGCAGCGTATCATTCATACTTACAATAAGCCCTCTTTCATCTATATTGGTAGATACACTTCCACTCATTCCGCTGCTTTGCAAATATTTATCCACCTCTGCCTTTAAATCTGCTAACTTTTTTTCCTGATCATCTGTATCAGTTTGTTGTATATCCTCAGGATTTATGGTTTCTTTTATACTTGAAGTATCATCACTTCCTATTACACTTTTTCCTCCGCCCATGGCTATTTTTAGAGATTCTGATAACTGCTTATATTTAGATATATTTACATTACTCATTGAATACATTACAATAAAAAATATCATAAGTAGAGTTATTAAATCGGAGTAAGTAAGCAGCCATCTCTCTGAATTTTCTTCTGTGTGTTTTTTTTTCTTCTTCATAATTGCTGCTTACCATCCATTTCTTCAAATCTAGCCAATTCGCTTTTGTTCAAGAAACTTTTTAATTTCTCCGCTATGGTATTTGGATTTATTCCTTCTTGTATATATAATATTCCCTCAATTATTAAAGTTTTTTCCTTTACTTCCTTATCATCAAGTACATTTAACCTGTTCCCTATAGGAAGCCATATAATATTAGCTGCACCAACACCATATAATGTTGCCAAAAATGCTACTGCTATCTTAGGACCTAATGTAGATGAATCTTCTAAATTACCTAAAACATGAACTAATCCCATAACTGTACCTATTATACCCATAGTGGGAGAATATCCACCAGCACTTTGAAATACAGCAGATCCTTCTCTATGTCTTTCTGAAGTAGATTCTAATTCCAGCTCCAATATACTCCTAACTGCTTGAGGATCTACTCCATCTACTACAAGTTGCAATCCTTTTTTTATAAAAGGATCTAAATTAGGATCATTAGATATTTCTCCTTCCAAACTTAAAAGTCCATTCTTTCTGGTTCTATAGGATACATCCTTAAAATATGAAATCAAAGAAGGCAAATCCGTTTTTGGAGGGCCTATAATAACTCTAAACATTTTTGGAATTCTCTTTAACACATCTGATGGAAAAGACAGACCTACAGCTCCAATTGTTCCACCAAATACTATTATAGCTGCAGTAGGTCCTAAAAGTGCTCCAGCACTTCCCCCTTCTAATATAAATCCTCCCACAAGTGATGCTAGTCCAAAAAGTAAAAACAAAATAACAGATATATCCATACCATACCTCCATATGATGCATTTTACGACTAAAATTTTCATTAAAATGTTTTTTTATCTATAATTATTAATCGGCTAAAATAATCTACTCTTTATATGATGTTTTATGTATTAAGAAATATGAAATGATTCTTAAGTTTAGGTGGAATCTGCCCACAAGAAATCCTTCTCCCCTTCTGAACCTTAAGAAGGACTTATAAAGATTCATAACAACGCTTATCTCCTCCGTTTGAGAAGCTGGAGGTATCGGTTTATATGATTTCGATAAAATTCCCAAAAACTATATAGTGCTTGTCTAAAAATTAAAAAGACCACCCTATGGTAGCCTTTTTAAATAATGATTTTAACACTAGTCTGCTTGAACTGGTGCTCCTACTGGACAGGCACTAGCACAGCTTCCGCAGTCTATACATGTACCTTCATCTATTAAAAATTGAGTGTCTCCTTGGCTTATGCAGCCAACTGGACATTCTGAAGCACATGCTCCACAATTCATACAAGTATCATTAATTTTATATGCCATTATATAACACCTCCTTAATTAAATTTACATGTTTTTATTACCCCCTGATATTCTATCATATTTATTAATATTTTTAAAGATAATTTTAAAATACTGCATATCCAACATCTTCAAGACATTGTATTATTTTATCTTCTGTTATAAAGTAATTATCATATATTATGCTAACCTCACACTTTTCTGTATTTATCTGACATGCTATTACTCCTTCATTACTAGAAATAATTTTTCTTATGTTATTCACGTCCCTAGCAGTACGTATATTAGGAATTTTAAATACAGACTTCATACACTACCTCCCTAGTCTTCGTTAAATAAGCGCTTAATTATATCTTCATCCTCAGAATCTATATCAATTTTTATCTCATCTTCAGTTACATTTCCTTCAAATCCACCTGAAACCATCTGAACATCATTTATAGATATTTCTTTTATGGTATCTTCTCCGTCCTTAATTTTTATTTTTACTTTAACCATTTCTTTAACTACAGAATTGCTTATAACTTCTCCCTCTCCATAGGATGTACTTACAATTGAACCTACTTTAGGTAATTTTTTTCTTATTTTTTCATAGGTATCTTGTTCATAATTTAGGCAGCACATAAGTCTTCCACACATTCCAGATATTTTTGTAGGATTTAAAGATAAATTCTGCTCTTTAGCCATTTTTATAGAAACAGGTACAAAATCTCCTAAAAAGGTAGAACAACACATAGTTCTGCCACAAGGTCCAAGTCCCCCTATCATCTTAGCTTCATCTCTTACTCCTATCTGTCTAAGTTCTATTCTAGTCCTAAATATTGAGGCAAGATCTTTTACTAACTCTCTAAAATCTACCCTTCCATCTGCAGTAAAATAAAATATAACTTTATTATTGTCAAAAGTATATTCTACATCTATAAGTTTCATCTTTAAATTATGCTGTTGTATTTTTTCAATGCATACTTGAAATGCTTCTTTTTCCTTTTCTTTATTTTCATTATGCCTATTTACATCTTCTTCTGTAGCTATCCTTAAAACATTTTTAAGTGGCGAAACTACATCACTTTCATGTATATCTTTAGGATTTATAACGCACCTACCGAATTCTATGCCTCTAGCTGTTTCAACTATTACATTATCATTTTTTTGTATATTTAAATTATCTGGTGAAAAATAATATATTTTACCAGCCTTTTTAAATCGTATTCCTACAACTGTTACCATATTTCATCTATACCTCCCGCATTTTCATCAACATAGAATCAAAAACTAAGGTTGAGTTCACATTTCTATCTAATTTCTCTCTAGTATTTTCTATAATATTAATAATAGCATTTAACTTATTAAATGAAAACATTTCTCCTATAGCTTTTAGCTCCTCAAACTTATCCATATTTATGATTAAATCACTATTACCTGTTTCCTTATATACAAATACATCACGTATATAGGATAACATACAGGTAAGTACCTCTTCCCATTTATCTTTTTCTTCAAGTAAATAATTAGAAAATTCCAAAGTAAAATTTATATCCTCATCATATAATTCTCTAAACATTTTTACAGTTATATTTCTTATTTTTCTTAAAGCTGTATCTGAAATAAACTTTTCGGCTCTTCCAGGTATACCATCACTGAAAGCCATAACAGATTTTAACTCCTGTTTAGATAAACTAGGGAATTTATTATTTAAAAATATTTTCATATCTCTTTCATTTAGTCTGTTAAGTTTATATATCTGACATCTGGATTTTATTGTATCCAAAATTCCATCTAATTTTTCACATAAAAGCATAATAAAACTTCCTGCTGGTGGTTCTTCTATAGTCTTTAATAGAGCATTTTGAGCCGCTTCTGTCATTTTATCAGAACTATACAATATTACTACCTTTTTATCACTTTCATAAGGTTTTTTATTGATTTCTTCTATAATATGTTTTATCTCTTCTATACCAATAGATTTTCTGCCTTTAAATATATTAATTTCTATTATATCTGCATATTGTTTAAATCTACTTTTTCCCAATATCTCCATGGCTATTTCTTTAGCAAATAGACTTTTCCCTAATCCATTCTCACCTACTAAAATATTTGCATGAGAAAATCTTTTTAAATTTATAGAATTTGCTATTTGAAGTTTTATCATATCATGCCCTATTATTCTATAAAAACTCAATCTCAATATACCTCCTAAATTCTAATAAACTTATCTACATCTACCACAAATATATTTGCTCCCCCAACTTCTATTTCCACGGGATAAGGCATATATACTCCCGTTGAGGAAGGAGTCGCTACAACCTGTTTTCTAGTCTTACATACCTCTTCAATATGGGTTATCACTTTATCTACACCCTGTTCTTCTACCCCTATCATCAAAGTTGTATTTCCTGACTTTAAAAATCCACCTGTAGTAGCAAGTTTAGTTACTTTAAATCCGCCTTTTGTTAGAACCTCCAGTAAATTTCCCACATCATCATCTTGAATAATAGCTATAATTAATTTCATAAGGCATCTCTCCTTCTAAATTTTATATAGAAATTATCTGAATTTTTAAAATTAACTTATAATAATTATAGCATACTTATATATTTCATTTTAATATTCTGCTTATCAAATTATATATACTTTCATGAATTTTATTTACTGCACTAATTTTATTATTTTCTATACAAGGAATTTTATTCCACCCATATTTGCTTACAATATATAATGCATTATTATATGAGTTAACTAAATATTTATAATTGCTTTCATGTATATCCTTTTCCATATTACCTGTAAATTTATTATTTCTTTCAAGCATGAGATTTTTACTATACTCAGGGGGCACATCTAAAAATATTACACAGTCTGGTATTGGCAACTTAAATATATTAAATTCGAAATCCCAAAGCCAATCTAAGAACTTATCCTTTTCTTCTATATTGTTAATTTTAGAAGCCTGGTGTATCATATTAGATGTAGTATATCTATCTGCTAAAACTATACCTCCATGTTCATAAAATTCTTTCCACTGAATTTTATAGGAAGCAAATCTATCTACCCCATAAAAAGTAGATGCAACATAGGCATTTACATCTTCAGGATTTTTTCCAAACTCCCCATTTAAATACATTTTAACTAAAGCCGAGGATTGACTATTATAGTTAGGATACTCTACTTTCTTTACATTGTATTTTTCATTTAGAAGCCTTTTATAAAGTCTTCTAGTCTGGGTAGCCTTGCCACTCCCATCACATCCTTCTATAACTATAAGTTTTCCTTTCAATAATTCCATCTGAACTTCCCCCATAAATTTATTTTACAACTTGAATTTTATTATCCTTTATTCCTATTATATCTGCTCCAAATTTTACATAATATCTTATAGTTTTTAAAATGTCTCCATCTATTAATTCTCCCATTAATAATATGGGTATTCCAGGAGGATATGGTATTACGTTAACTCCTGCTATTCTTCCAAATGAATTTTCTAAATCTATTATTTCTGTTTCCAAATTTACAACTTCATATGGCAATATCTCCATTTTAGGTGTACCATATTCCATAACATCTATTCTTTTACATTTAAAGTTTTTTAAATCACAACTTTTCAATACAGTATACAGTTTTTCAAACTCTTCTCTTTTATTAAAAGGAGAAAAAATTAATACTACATTAGAGTTATCACTCATTTCAGCCTGTATTTTAAATTTTCTTAAATATGTTAAAAGTAAATTACCACTATAATCACCTTCTAAATTTATAGTATATCTAGTTAAATCCATGTCCCAGATGTCTGACAATAAATTTTTATTATGTACGAATATATCCTTTCTTCCAATTACATTAAACCCTTTTATAAGGTTTATCTTTTCTCTATAATACTCACTTATTTCAATAAGTTTTTCGTAATCTTTATATCCGTATTTCTCAAGATAAAATCTAGCATAGTCCATAGAACAAAGTGCCATATATGAAGGACTTGTACTTAAAAATACACTACAATAAAAGTCTACCTTATTTAGCTCTTGTTCATTATTAACATGTAAATAAGCAGTCTGAGTAAGACTTGGCAATGTCTTATGGGCACTTGTAACTACCATATCTGCTCCCATTCTAACTGCACTTTTAGGTAAATTTTTATGCACTCCAAAATGAGCACCATGGGCACAGTCAACTAAAACTTTCATATTATATTCTTTAGCTTTCTCTATTATAAATTTTAGATTACTACATATTCCGTAATAATTAGGATATGTAATAACTACTCCTTTTGCATCCTTATTTTGTTCTAATATTTTTAAAAAATGCTCCACATTTATACAAATAGGAGCATTCAATCTTTTACTTATAATATTTTCTAAATATACCGGATTCAACTTTCTCATAATTATTCCATTAAATATAGACCTATGACAATTCCTCTCTACTAGAACTTTATCTCCTTCATTGAAACTGCTAAATAACATTATCATATTTCCAGAGGTACTGCCATTAACTAAAAAATAAGATTTTTTACTTCCATAAAAATCTCTAAGACGCTCACTTGCATCTAGTATTATACTTTTCTGATTATGAAAATTGTCTACTCCATCTACTTCTGTTACATCGAACTTTAAAATATCAGTTATAAATTTTCTTCCTATTGAAGTATTAAAAAATCCTCTGCCATTTTTATGCCCGGGCATGCAAAATGATATATTGTTTTCTTGAATGTATTTTAAAACTCCTTCTAAAAGCGGTAATTCTGACAATGGATTATCTCTCCTCTTATAACAAAATGTATTATAGTTTTTTTTATTCTCTCTTTATAATATTCATAAAAGTCTAAATTATTTTCTAATTTTAATAATCTCTCTTCACAACTTCTACACATTCCCCTACCATATACTATTATACCATTACTTAAAGGCTTTCCACATATTATACAATATTTTTTTTTCATTTACATCCTCCTAGCAAGTCCTAATTATAAATTAACAAATTAAATTTTATCATTTAGATTCTCGCCTTTTAATGTATATAATATTCAATTTTATTTTATTTTTTTATCCTAATATTATATAGTATTCAGTTTATCTATAAATTTATTTTGTCCACATAAATAAATTTTAATTTTAATATAGTATTATTACGTGAATATTTATGATACCATATTCAAAAATATATTTCATGGGATATAATATAAATAGTAATAAACATATTACAACCAAAGATAACAAACTACACAACATTTACTTAGGAGGGCACTATATGATATCAATTTATAAAACTATAGATACATCAAACAAATTACAATCTTTAGATACTATAGAACATGGGTGCTGGATTAATATTGTAGCACCTTCTGATGAAGACTTGCTCTTAATATCAAAAAAATCTGGTGTTTCATTAGATTTTTTGAGGGCTGCCCTTGACGAAGAAGAAACATCCCGTATAGATATGGAAGATAATAACCTACTGGTAATAGTTGATATTCCTTTTACTGAAATGGAAGTTAACTCTTTAACTTATGACTCTTATCCTTTAGCAATAATTCACACAGAGTCTATCTTGATAACAGTTTGCCTAAAAAACAGTAAAATTCTTACAGACTTTATAGCAGGTAAGGTAAAATCTTTTTATACATTTAAGCGTTCTAGATTCATATTACAAATACTATATAGAATAGCAAGTTATTATCTACTTTACTTGAGACAAATAGATAAAAAGAGTGTAATGATTGAACAAAGACTTCATAGATCCATGAAAAATAAAGAATTTATTCAACTTTTATCCCTAGAAAAATCTCTAGTTTATTTCTCCACATCTTTAAAAGCAAATGAAATAACTCTAGAAAAAATGCTAAAATTAGAACTTTTACAAAAGTATCCTGAAGATCAAGATATTTTAGAAGATGTTATTATAGAAAATAAGCAAGCTATAGAAATGACTAATATCTACAGTAATATCCTGGCAGGAACTATGGATGCGTTTGCCTCAGTTGTATCAAATAATTTAAACATAGTTATGAAACTTTTGGCTTCTGTAACTATAGTTATGTCTATACCAAATATTATATTTGGTTCCTTTGGTATGAATGTATCTGGAATACCCCTTAATAAATATGCAAATGCTTTTTGGATTATATATGGAATTACAGCCTTAATTTGCGTGGTATCTATAATATTTCTCAAAAAAAAGGATTTATTTTAATTTTTAGAAGGTGATAATTTTGTTAGGAAAAAAATTAGAAAAAGGAGATACTATAGGAATTGTATCTCCTTCAAGTCCCGAAGATCCTAAAACAATAGAAGAAAGTATTAGGTTTTTAGAAAATTTGGGCTTTAATGTTAAAGAGGGAAATCACATATATGATAAGTGGGGATATCTAGCAGGTACAGATAAAGATAGAGCACAAGACCTTATGGATATGTTTCTAGATAAAGATGTGGATGCAATATTATGTGTAAGAGGTGGATATGGTGCCATGAGGCTCCTTCCTCTTATAAACTTTGATATCATAAAAAAAGAACCTAAAATATTTGCTGGATTCAGTGATATAACTACTTTACTAAACAACATATATCAAAAATGTAATTTAATTACCTTTCACTCTCCTATGTGCAATTCTAAATTTGATCCCTCAACATTAAAGAGCTTTTTAGATACATTAATGTTTGGATATAATCCCTTTACCATAGAAAATGCTGATAATATACCTACAGATTACTTCAATGGGGAATATGTGAAAGGAGAGCTTGCAGGAGGCAATCTTTCTTTAATATGCGGCACAGCTGGTACTCCTTACGCTATAAATACTGAAAATAAAATACTATTTATAGAAGAAGTAGCAGAGGAACCTTATAAGATTGATAGAATGCTTACTCATTTAACTTTAAATGGAACTCTTCAAAAGTGCAAAGGTTTTATACTAGGTCAATTTAAAGACTGTGAATTTTCAAGTTATGAACAAAGTCTAACTTTATCTGAAATACTTGAAGATAGAATACTAAGCCTAAAGAAACCAACTTTAGTTAATTTTCAATCTGGTCATTCATATCCTAAAATAACTATTCCAATTGGAGCTAATGTAGAAATAGATTTAAAAAACGGCAAAATACATTTATTGGAACCTATGGTAAAATAAATGCAAACTTTATGGAAGTAAAAAAACTTTTGATAACTAAATATTTCAAGGCTTTTTATTTTATATAGAAAAACCATATAAAGTATGTAATAATTAATTGTGAGTTATAAATTATATTTAAGGAGAGAATATATGCAAAATGATGTATTAGCAATTGTTAACAACGCAGAAATAACTGAAAATGATATGCAGAATGTTATAAAAAGATTTCCTGCAGAAAGACAGCAATATTTTAATACCGATAATGGTAAAAAACAATTATTAGATGAAATTATATCTTTTGAACTTTTTTATAATTACGGTAAAGATATTGAATTAGAAAAAGATAAAGATTATATAGCCAAATTAGAACTAGCTAAAAAAGAGCTATTAATTCAAGAGACAATATCTAAAATTATGGAAAGTGTTAAAGTTACAGATAAAGAGGTAGAAGATTATTACACTGCTAATAAATCCATGTATAAAAATCCTGAAAATGTAACTGCAAAACATATATTAATTGATTCTTTTGAAAAAGCTGACGAAATATCGAAAGAAATAGAAGAAGGTCTATCTTTTGAAGATGCAGCTAAAAAGTATTCCTCATGTCCATCCAAAGCTCAAGGAGGTAATTTGGGTAAATTTACAAGGGGACAGATGGTACCTGAATTTGAAACCGCAGCCTTTCAGCTGGAAATAGGCATATTAAGTAAACCTGTAAAGACTCAATTTGGATATCACCTTATAAAGGTTGAAGACAAAGAAGCGGATGCCATAAAAGATTTTGATGAGGTAAAGGATGCCATAAAGGATGGACTTTTACAAGAAAGGAGAACATTTAAATACTCCGAATTTATTAATGACTTAAAAAACAAATACCCGGTTGAAATTAAGTGATTCTAAAGTTCTAGGTGGAGTTTGATCATAAGAAATGCCTTTCTCCACCTGTACCTTAGAAAAATTCATACAGAGACATACACTGTTATGCTCCACTTTGAAGAAAATCGGATTATTGTACCAATGATAGGGCTAGGACAAAATAACATTTATTATAATTTAATATAAATTAGAGGTGATTTTATGAATTACGAAAATTTAAAATCAGCTGTAGAGTCCAGTAATAATATTGTATTCTTAGGAGGAGCTGGAGTTTCTACGGAATCAAATATACCTGATTTTAGATCTGAAGCAGGCATATACAAAACCAAAAATAATTTTTCATATCCTCCTGAAATAATGTTAAGCCATACATTTTTTATGTCTCACACTGAAGATTTCTTTGACTTTTATAAGGAAAAAATGATATACAAAGATGCAAGGCCTAATGATACACATTATTCTCTGGCGGAATTAGAAAAAAGAGGAAAACTTAAAGCCATAATAACTCAAAATATTGACGGACTTCATCAAATGGCAGGATCAAATAATGTTTTAGAATTACACGGTTCAATTCATAGAAATTACTGTACCAAATGCAATAAATTTTTTGATTTAGATTATGTAATAGAAAGTCCTGAGCTTATTCCTAAATGCAATAAATGTAATGGTTTAGTAAAACCGGATGTAGTTTTATATGAAGAGAGCTTAGACACAGATGTACTAAATAAATCTGTTGAATATGTAAGTAAGGCAGACATTTTAATTGTAGGTGGTACATCCTTAGTAGTATACCCAGCTGCAGGATTAGTTGACCACTTCAATGGCAGTACTTTAGTTCTCATAAATAAATCAACTACCCCTTATGATAATAAAGCCAATATAGTTATACATGATAGCATAGGAAAAGTTTTAAAAAGTATACTTTAAAAAGTATACTTTTTAAAGTCCTCATAATATCACATTTAAATTAATAAAAAAATAGAACACCTTATTTGGCATTCTATTTTTCTTTTATGTTTTCACCTGGCAATGACTTACTCTCCCACAGAGCCTCCCCTGCAGTACCACCAGCACTGTGGAGCTTAACCTTCCTGTTCGAAATGGTAAGGGGTGTTTCCTCCACGTCATAATCACCAGATTTTCGTGTTTTTTCTCACTACAGTTTTATATTATACTGTCATTCCTTCAGCCTGTCAATACCTTTTAAGATAAAATTTTTATCCTCTCAAAATTGCACAGTAAATATTATTGTTTGGTCAAGCCCTCGACCTATTAGTATCAGTCAGCTTAACATGTTGCCATGCTTACACCCCTGACCTATCTCCTCCTGTTCTTGGAGGGGTCTTACTGGCTTTCGCCATGGGAAATCTCTTCTTGGGGTGGGCTTCACACTTAGATGCTTTCAGCGTTTA